>CAYYBU010000654.1:0-2742 GCA_964469945.1 uncultured Planctomycetaceae bacterium | reverse complement strand
ACCTTGACCACCGAGACGATCACCGCGGAAGCCACCGCCAGCACGACGATGACGACCAGCACCGCGCCGCCGCGACGCCGGCCGCGGGCCAAAGGGGACAGTCCCATTTTCGTCGGACGAAAATTGGGACAGTCCCCAGCCTGTTCGCGGAAAAGGGGGACTGGCTCCGTGGCGCAAACCGGCATGACACAGCCAGAAACGTCGCCGCCACGGTGCCTGTCCCCTTTTTCCTGAACGAGACGCGAGTCGTTCATGGCGATTGCTCCTGGGGTATCTCGAAGCGATGGTCGCGGGCCACGACCGCTTCGATGGATATGACGGCGCCGGCCGGCGGGCCGGGCAACTCGATCCGCAGACTCACTATCCCCGGATCAACGCCCGGCGGCAGCGACCAGGAAACCTTGCTTTCGGGCCCCAAGTCGAACGAATCCCGGCTTCGTGCCCGGTTGCCTTCCCACTGGGTGCGGACGATTTCCGCATCGCCGGGCGCGTAGGTGACGGCCCGATCCGCAGTCAGCTCGAAGCGCACGCCGACCGGCGTGTTGTTCCCATTCTTGTCGGCCACGACGCGGTGCGCCGCATGCGCATCGCGGCGAAACTGCGCGGCCAGGCGGTTGATCCGTGCGGCATGGCCCACCTGCTCGCGCGCCACTGTTTCGGCCCGCAACAGCGTCACCAGCAGCGCCACCGCCAACCCCAGTATGGCCGAGCTGATGGTCATGACCGTCAACATTTCGACCAAAGTAAATGCGCGTCGCCGGTTCATCGGTCTTGATACCTCCACGCGGTCAACTGCACCGGTTGCAAAAACTGGCCCGCGCGGTCCTGCCAGCGGATCGACACCCGCAGGCGTTTGGCCGCGGGCTTGCCCGCCGGGGCGCCGATCTCGACTTCCAGCTTGGCTTGCGGCAGCGCTTGCCGCGATTCCGGCGACAGCCGCACGTCGCCGGCCGCCTCCGGGGTCAAGTGCCCCCAGGACTGCGTGCTGAGCCATTCCATGATGTTGGCGGCCTCCTGCATGGCGACCAGACGTTGCTGGGTCGCGCGGCGCTGGGCGGCGGTCACGTTGGCAAAATAGGCGCAGAGGCCGACCGCCGCCGCCAGCAGGACGCCGGCAACCATGACTTCCAGAATGCTCGTTCCACGTCGATTCATGTCAAGCTCTGAATCAGTGCGATCAAGGGTATGAAAAAGGCGACCACGACCAGCATCACGGCCACGCCAAAAGCGACGATGATGGGCGGGAAAAGCATTTGCGTCAGGGCTTGCACGCGATAGCTGAAGCGGCGGCGACTGCTCTGGGCCATTTCTTCCATCGCCCAAGGTAGATTGTTCACTCGCACCGCGGCTTGCAGGACCGTCCGCTCGGCCTGTCCGATCAGGCCGCGGCGGTAGAGACTATCGCACCAATCGCTGCCGGCATGGACGTCGGCCAGCACGCGATCGAGCTTGCGGCGGATCGTCCGTTTCGGATAGAACCAGGCGAGGTTCTGCAGGCCCAGAACCAGCGGCCGCTGCTGCCGGGCGACCAGGGCCAGGGTGTCGAGAATCGTGGCCGTGTCCAATCGCCGCACCAGCCAGGCCGTGCCCGGCAGATTCCAGTGGAACAATCGCATGTAGCGCCCGGCCACGTAGCAGCACAGCAGCGTCAGGACGAACGCCGCCGGTTGGAAAATGAACCACCAACGCTCGAACCATTGCGACACGTCGATGACACCCTGCGTAAGCCCCGGCAGGGTCGTCCCGAAGTCAGCGAAAATCTTGCTGAACTGCGGCACGATCTTCAGCATGAGAAAACTGACGATCCCCAGGGCATAGCAGGGCAGTATCCACAGGTACAGGATTTTGGGCATCAACAGGTTCCAGAGCGCGTCGAGGTTGTCGCCGGTCGCGGCCGCCTGGCGCAGCCCGGGGGCCAACGCGCCGACCGCGGCGGCCGCGCCAATCAACGGCCGCGACTGGGCGGGCAGCGCGCGCGGCACAGCCGCCAGCGCATCGCCCAGCGAGACGCCGGAAGCCAGCAGCGCGGCTAGGCGGTGGGTGCGACGCCGCATCAGCCAGTGGCACTCCCGCGAAAAGGCCTCGATCACGTCGACCAGCGACATCGAACGCTCTACCGCTGCGGCCAACAACCCCAGCAGCGCATATTGTTCTGCATTCCGCCGTTGCCCGGCAGCCATAAGGAGCACGGCTCCCAACAGGATCAACCAGATCAAGACAAAGAATCCCAAAAGCCCAACAAAGCAGTTCGCACACCCCACCACGATCAAGACCCAGCCGACCAAGCGGAGCACGCTTTGCAGGATGTCCTTGCGGTCCGGATCGGAGTCGGTCGAAATCATGCGTAGCGACGCAAGCAGGGCGCTGCCCAGCAGGAGCGGCCCCACAATGCTCGCAACGTAGATGAGTCCAGGCGAGGTCATCAAGCCAACTTCTGAAAGATGGTTATCAGGGGCAACAGCAGGGCAAGGACGAAAAATGCGACGAAGGCGGCAACCACCAGAAAAGTGAGTGGCCCGATGACGATTTCCAATAGCGTGCTCCGCGCTTCGCTGCGGCGCTGGAACATCTCGGCGGCCGTGCGGAAGGCGTCGGGCAAGGCCCCGGTCTGCTGCCCCCACTGGACCAGCGGGACCAGGCTGGCAGGGAAACAGCGCTCTTCGGCCATGCTCTCAGGAAGCCCCCAGCCGGCTTCCACGTCGTCGGCCATCCGCCGGCAAGCCAGCGTCATGTCCGCATCGT
>CAYYBU010000653.1:0-2748 GCA_964469945.1 uncultured Planctomycetaceae bacterium | reverse complement strand
GCGTCTGCGCCTCGCCGTCGGTCGCGTCGCCGACGCGCGTGCCGACGCCGAACACCTCGAGGCGCTGACGACGGGGGCGCGAGCGCGATGCGCCGTGTGGCTCCGAGCGGGACGCGCATTCCTCGAGGCCGGCTGTCAGATTGAGTCCGCACCGCTGTTCGAGCGTGCGCTCCGCTACGATCCGCGCGAGGCAGCCGGACGGCTTGATGCGGCCTACGGCGCGACGGATCACGGCCTCTACCAGCGGCTGTTGCGATTGTTCGCCTGCATCGACCGGGGGGATGCGGCCCTGGGGATCGCCAAATACGGCGGCACGCTGTTCGCCACGACGCCCGGGGATGCCAACGATCGCCAGTCACGGACCGCCCGCTTTCTCTTGCAGCATCACGTGCCCGACCGCCATCTGGCCCGGGCCGTCGACCAGTTGGCTCGCCAGGCCCAAGCGCCGGCCGAGCGGTTGGAGTTCGTCGATTACCGCACGCGGGAGGTCCGTCACCTGGGCGTCCTCCACGAGAAGCTGGCCCAGTCGAGGCTCGTCGTCGAACGTGGCGTGGAGTTGCGCGTCGTCGGCGACCGGGCCGGCCGGAAGGCCAACGGTACCTATTACACGCCCGAGGCGATCGTCCGGCAGATCGTCGAGCAGACGCTTGGACCCGTGTTGGACCGCAAACTGGCCGCCCTGCCCGCGGCCGCGAGCGGCGTCGAGGGGCTGCTGGATTTCCGCGTGCTCGATCCGGCCATGGGCAGCGGATACTTCCTCTTGGCGGCCGCCGATTTCATCGCCCACCGCTGCTGCGAGGTTCGCGGCACTGGCGGCGAAGATATTGCGCTCATCAAGCGTCACGTCCTGCAACATTGCCTGTACGGCGTCGATCTGGACCCCCTGGCCGTCGAACTGGCCAAGGCCAGCCTCTGGCTCGACGCCGCGACACCGGACATGCCGCCGGTGCTTCTCGACGATCATCTCCGCCGTGGCAACGCGCTGGTCGGCGACACCTTGGAAGATCTATTGCCCGGCAGCGGCCGTTTCGATGCCATCGTGGGCAATCCGCCCTACCGCGGCGTTCGCACGGGAACCATCGCGGCGGATGTCGCCGACTATATCACCGGCCACTACCAGACGGCCCGCGGCAATTGGGACCTGGCGGCCGTGTTCCTGGAAAAGAGCCTCGCGGTGATGAGACCCGTTGCAGCCTGCGGCCTGATCGTACCGTCGCGGCTGAGTTCCAATCGCGATTTCACTGCCCTGCGGGAGTTGGTCTTCGCCGCTGGCGGCCCGGCCACGGTGTTGGAATGCGGTCCGGCCTTCGAGGATCCCGCGGTGCTGGCCTCCATCGTGATTGTCGTGCGTCCGCCCGGCTCGTCGATGGTCTGTCTTGGCCGGGTCGGCGGAGGTGGCGCGGAAACCTGGCAGTTGCCGCGCGCCGTGTTGCAGTCGTTGCCCGACCGGCCGCTGCTGAGCACGTTGCGTGCGGAGGAGGTGCCGCTGTTCCAATCGCTCCAGGCGGCCCCCTGCCGCCTGGGCGAAATCGCCGCGATCACGCGCGGCATGGAGTGCGGCAAGAACGACCCCAACATTCACGCCGGCCCGCAAGCCGGCTTTCTGCCGGTGATTTCCGGGGAAGCGATCCGCGACTTTCGCATCGAGCCGCAGGGGTTGTTCATGCGGCCTGGCCTAATGCCCTGCGCCCGCTACAAGCGGCGGGAGTTGTTCGAGACCGTACCTAAGTTGCTGGTGCGTTTCGTGGCCTCCGATCCGCGCGCGGCGGTTGATCGCGAGGGTTACATCAACTGCAACACGGTATACAACATTGTCTTGCACGACCGCTGGCCCGGTGCGTATGCCGCATTGGCATGTCTGCTGAACAGCCACCTGATTCGCTGGTGGTTTCGCAAGGCCTTCAACTCGGAGGAAAGCCTGTTTCCGCACATCCAGAAATATCAGCTCGCGCAGATCCCGCTGCCGCGGTTCGAGGCGTGCCGCCCGGGCCTGGCGGAACTGGCTGGATTGGGCGACGCCGCGGCGGCCGGCCAAGCGGTGGCGTGGCAGGCGATCCATCGGCACTGTTTGGATTTGTTCTCCCTCGATCAGCGAGTCTCGGCCTTGTTTTCAGAGGCATTTCCGGTTACCATTACCAAAGGAACGGCTGAGTGCCCCCTTCCCGAAGGTGGAAATCGCTTTTCCGCCTGGTCTTGAAATTGCTTCGTCGCCGCCCGCCCAAACCCCAATTTTCTTCTTTTTTTCGAGGACTCCCTGAATGACTCGTCGTTTCCCGCCCGTTGGTCGCTATTGCTTGGCCGGTCTGATCTCTGTGGGGCTGCTTGTTGCCGGACTGGTTTCGGCCGCGGCGGCCGATCCGGTGGGGCCCAGTGCCGCCGACCGGCAAGTGACGTTGGCGGTCACTTCGCTGCTGCGGCGGGATCATCTCTCCCGGCATCCGTTGGACAAGGAAATCTCGCGGCGATGCCTGAAGACGTTCCTGAAAAGCCTGGACCCGATGAAGGTCTATTTCTATCAGTCCGATATCGATGCGTTTGCGAAGTCGCAGGATACCCTGGCCGACGCGGCCCAGCGCGGCGACATCAGTTTCGCCTACACCGTCTTCCACACCTTTCTCGCCCGCGTGGACGAACGGGTGAAGATGATCGACCAGTTGCTGGCCGCGCCGCACGACTTCACGGTCGACGAGGAAATGGTCGTCGACAAGGACATGCTCAGCTATGCCAAGACGCCCACCGAGGCCTGGG
>CAYYBU010000652.1:0-2755 GCA_964469945.1 uncultured Planctomycetaceae bacterium | reverse complement strand
CTGCAAGGGCAGGGCGCTGGCGAACACGTGGCGGGCTTTGCCCAGATCGACCACCGCATAGCCGATGCCCTGGCTGGACTCTTTTCTGATCATGGCAGTGCTTCATCCATGGCGGGGGGAGGGGCGGCAGGCATCATGGTGGAGGACCGCGGCGGCGGCTCGCCGACAGTAAAGTCAAGTGTAATCGACGCCGGGTCGCACGCAAAGGGGTCAACTCCAGGTTTTCGCATAACGCTGGGTGCCACTGGCTCTGCCAGTGCTTTTGGCGGTGGGAAGGCACTGGCAGAGCCAGTGGCATCCCATCAAACGACGGCAGACAGGCCGCGAGTGTCCCCCGGTCCATACCGGTCCTTGCCAGCGTGTCGCCCCCCGGTGATAATAACCCTGGCCAGCGTAAATTGTTCCGGAATTTCCCGCCCGTTTTACGGTTCACACTCGATGCAGTCTCCTCCGGCGATCGACAGCCTGCTGGCCAAGCTCAACCCCCAGCAGCGTCAGGCCGCCACTCACGGCGACGGGCCCTTGTTGATCGTGGCCGGCGCCGGCACCGGCAAGACGGCCACGCTGGTACATCGGGTCGTGTGGCTGATCGCCCGCGGCGTCGAGCCGAGCAGGATCCTATTGCTGACGTTCACTCGCCGGGCGGCCGCGGAAATGCTGCGGCGCGTCGATCATTTGCTCCGGCAGCTCAACCAGGAACAACGGGCGGCCGCAGAAGGGGACAGGGCCGCAGAAGGGGACAGTCCCGTTTTCGTCGAACGAAAACTGAGGCAGTCCCCCACGACCGCCGCCGTGCGTTCGCTGCGCGGCGCGCGAGTCTGGGGGGGCACCTTCCACGCCATCGCTACGCGGCTGTTGCGCCGCCACGGCAAGGCGATCGGCCTGCCCCCGGAGTTCACCATCCACGACCGCGCCGACTCCGAAGACCTGCTGAACGTCGTCCGCAGCGAATTGGGCCTGGCCAAGACCGACCAGCGGTTCCCCAAGAAGGGAACGTGCATGGCCATCTACAGCCGCTGCGTCAACGCCCGCGAGTCGATCGAGCACGTGCTGCAACAGCAGTTTCCCTGGTGCGGCCAGTGGGCAGCGGAGTTGAAGCGGCTGCTGGACGCCTACGTCGACCGCAAGGAGGCCGCCGCGGTGCTGGACTACGACGACCTGCTGGTCTATTGGCACGCCCTGCTGGCCGATCCGCAAACCGGCCCCCTGGTTCGCAAGCAGTTCGATTGCGTGCTGGTCGACGAGTATCAGGACACCAACGTCCTGCAAGCCGAACTGCTGGGCCTGCTTTCCCCCGCCGGCCAGGGACTGACCGTGGTGGGCGACGACGCCCAGTCGATCTATTCCTTCCGCGCCGCCACGGTGCGCAACATGCTCGATTTCCCCAAGCGGTACACGGATGCCACCATCGTCACTTTGGAGCAGAACTACCGCAGCACGTGCCCCATTCTGGAAGCGACCAACCAGGTCATCGGCCTCGCGCGCGAGCGGTATCGCAAGAACCTCTGGTCCGAACGCCTCGAGGGGCAGCGGCCGGCGCTGGTGACCTGCGAGGACGAGAACGACCAGACCGAGTACGTCATTCGCCGCATCCTGGAGCATCGAGAACAAGGGATCGAACTGCGCCGGCAGGCCGTGCTGTTCCGCGCCTCGCACCATAGCATGTTGTTGGAAGCCGAGTTGAGCGGCCGCAAGATCCCCTTCTACAAGTATGGCGGGCTGAAGTTCGTCGAGACGGCCCACGTGAAAGACTTGATGGCTTTCCTGCGGCTGGCGGAAAATCCCCGCGACGTGGTTTCCGGCGCGCGGCTGCTGTTGCTGCTGCCCGGCATCGGTCCGGGAAAGGCCCGGCAATTGATGGAAATGCTCGTCCAGGCCGGCGGCGATTTTTCCGTCTGGGCAGCCTGGAAACCGCCGGCCGCGGCCGCCGCGCTCTGGCCCAAGCTGGTGCAGTTGCTGCAATCGCTGGCGGCGACCCGGGAGGATCTGCCCGCGCAGCTTCATCGCGTGCGGTTGTTCTACGGGCCGCTGTTGGAAACGCTCTACGACCACGTGCAGCCGCGGTTGCGCGATCTGGAACAACTCGAGCAGATTGCCGGTCGCTACCGCAATCGCCGCCGCATGTTGCGGGAAATGGCCTTGGACCCGCCCAACTCGACGCAGGACCTGGCCGGTCCGCCGCAACTGGATGACGATTATCTGGTGCTCAGCACGATTCACTCCGCCAAGGGATTGGAGTGGGATGCCGTCTACGTGATTCACGCCGCCGACGGCAATATCCCCTCGGACATGGCCACCAAGGACGCCGCGGAAATCGAGGAAGAGCGGCGGTTGTTCTACGTGGCCTTGACGCGGGCGAAAAACTACCTCTACGTCTGCTGCCCGTTGCGCTACTACCACGCGCAGCGGCCGGGCGCGAGCGATTTTCACGGCACTACGCTTGAGACCGTCACCTGGGCGTGCGGCCTGCTCGCGGCAACGCAGCGCATCACGATCTTCGGGACGGTGCATGCCCCACTGTTCCATCCGTTGATTGCCGCGAAGGAGTTTGTCACCGCCGATCACATCGGCGCGGGCCGTTTCGGGCTCAATCTCGTGGCCGGCTGGAACGAGGGCGAGTTTGCCATGTTCGGCGTCGAGCAACGCGACCATGAAGACCGCTACGAATTCGCCCAGGAATGGATCGACGTGGTCAAACGCGCTTGGTCCGAGGATGAGTTCGATTTTGACGGTAAGTTTTTCAAGCTTACTGGGG
>CAYYBU010000651.1:0-2756 GCA_964469945.1 uncultured Planctomycetaceae bacterium | reverse complement strand
GGTGTAGGTGTTCACTCCGTTAAGCACCTGCGTGCCCGTTCCGTTGATGGTGACACCGAAGTTGTTCGCAGTCGCAGCCGCGCCGCCGAGGGAGCCCGTAAAGGTATTGGTTCCTGTGGGGACGATGGTCAGCGTGGCTTGCGGGGTGGCGGCCTCCTCGACGCGGAAGCAGCCGGCCGCACATCGCCGCGCGGCGCGGTTGGCGTCTGGCGGCGGTCCCTTCGTTTCGACCAGTCCCTGGAGATGATCGACCTGAACGAGGACCGCGGGCTGGCGAAACAACCGAATGATGGAGGAGTTTACGCGGCCGTCCTCGATTTCCAGCAGCGGCAGCGGCATCTTCCGGCCCTCGGGCGCCGGCAGCCGGCCGCGCAGGGAGAGTTGCTCCTCGCCGGCGGCTGGCGCGGCGAGGAAGACGGTGATCGCGCCCTGACGATCCTGGCTCCAGCGGGCGGCCTGCTGAACGTTGCCGGCCAGGAGGGAAAGCTGCTCGATCTGCAATTCGGCTGGGGCCAACAAGCGATACTGGAACACATAACCCGACGACGGCGTCAAGCGGGCGTCCAGTTGCACGCTGGCCTGCTGGCCGTCGAAGCCCAAGGCGAGCGTCTGATCGACGGCGATTTCCGGTCGCCGCGGCCGCGTGGCCATGCTCCACTGGCTGGGTCCCTCGGCCAGGCGGCAAGCGAACAAGGGGCTTCCGTCGTGGGAGCCCCAACTGGTGGTGAACTCGGGCACGGCGACGGCGTCCAGCGGTCCGGGCAGTTGCTCCTGATGCTCCAGGGCCGCATCGACGGAGACGGCCAGCCAGCGCTTGGCGGGCCGCACGTCGAGCACGTCGAGTTGCGGCAGCCGCAGGTTGCCTACGCTGGAAGCGCCGGCAACCAGGAAGCGGGCGTCCAGCACCACGCGATCGGAAATTGCATGGGGCCATTGCAATTCGATGATTTGCGGCTGTCCGGCGGGCGTGTGGACCTGAATCGTCGGGGCATCGGGCCCAGCCAGCGGCAACAGTTGCAGGCTGGGGTCGGTGGCCAGTTGCAGACGGCGGAGTTGCCCGGCCACCACCTTGAGTTTCAAGCGGGCGTCGATCACCACCGAGCCGGACTGGACTTTCAGCCAGAAAAGTTCCTCGGCATCGATGGCCGGCACGGCGCCGGCCGCACCCGCAGGGTCTGGCCAACGGACGGTCAGACGATCGGCCGGACCGAGCTCGGCCAGCAGCCGCCGCGGTTGATCTTCCCAGCGGACCATGCCCACGGCCGACGGCACCTCGATGGGCGGGGCATCCTCGGGGGCGGTCAACTCGACGCGCGAGGTCGCCAGTCGCGGAATCGCCAGGTCGAAACCGGCCGCCGCGCCGGCGTGCGTCGTCGGCCGCATGGCGAGCTCCAGGCGATATTGCCCCGGCTCGGCGATCTCCACCACCAGGGCACTGCCGTCGGCTTCCCATTCCGGTTGCACGGGGCGACCGTCCAAAAGCGACTGGTCGGGCAGCAGCTTCGTCTCCTCGCGGCGGAAGGGCAGCCGCACTCGCACCGCCTGACTGAACACCTGCAGATCGAAATCGACGCTGAGTTGTTCCACCGCCAGTCGCTGCGACACGGCTTCGGTGGCCAACGAAGCCCGGTAGGTGGCGGCCGTAATCAGCCAGCCCTGCGGCTTCTCGACCAGGACCGCGGCGCGGCGGTATAACCGGTCGTAGAACGACTCGGGCACATAATACTTGCCGCCGGTGGGTTGTTGATGCTCGTCGATGGGGATGAAGACCGGCTGCGCTGCCGCCGCGGCTTTCGTTGCCGCCGCGGCTTTTGCCGCCGACTCTTTCGGCGGCGACGCTGGTTGCTCCGGCTCGGCGCCGCGCGCGGCGCTGCCCAGCAACAGCGCGACCAAGGCCAGCAGGACCACGCCCACTTGCACGAAGCCGGTCACGGTGCTGGGCATGTCGATCGGCGCGGCGTGGGAAGGGGACGCCGGCGGCGCAGTACGGGGCGGCCGCAGCAGCCGCATCAGCAGGCAGAAGAGTACGCCCAGCAGGGCCCCGGAGGCCAGTGGGATCATCGCCACGGAGACCAATAGCGCGGCAACGGCCAGTACGCCGGCAACGGCCAACAGCAGCAGCGGACGGTCGCCCGCCTGCCACCAGGACAGGGCCACCACCAGCAGCAGCACGAACGCGCCCGCCAGATGGAGCGTGGCGTGTTGGGTTACCACCACGCCGGCGGCGGCCAGTTCGTTTACGGGCAGCCGGTAACGGGTCCATCCTTGAGTGTCGCCCGCTTCATAGCCCGGCAAGCGTGCCTCGTCCCAGGGGGAATTGGCCACAGGACTGACCTTCCCGGAGAAGACAGTTCCGGCTGCCACTGCTGGCTTGTCCAGCAGTGCTGCGTTCGCTGGCGGTTCGACACTACCGGACAAGCCAGCAGTGGCGCCCGACGAAAATCGGGGCAGTCCCCAATCTTTTTGGGCCAGCGGATTGAAGGCTGGCCGCCCGCTAGGGCGTCCCAAGGGACCGAACAACCGCTGCGTGCAACTGAATTGCCGCAGCGGGGAACGCGTCGGATCGGGCTCGTATTCCGGCAGTTCGTAGCCCGGCGGCAGCAGGATGCTCCAGTGTTGCCAGAGCACGGGCACGTCGGCCTCGGGCAGCGGTGGCGCGAGGCGGCCCCACCGCGGCAAGCCGTCGCCCTCGCTGCGGAAATGGATCGTTACCGTGGGGTACTTCTCGTTCGCGGGCAAGTCGATCGTCAGGTTGC
>CAYYBU010000650.1:0-2767 GCA_964469945.1 uncultured Planctomycetaceae bacterium | reverse complement strand
AACGGAACGCCACGGAGGGCGTTCCCTACAGCGATTCCTCCGGGAATCGTGCAACCCTATTTAGCATACCCGCTCGGTGGCCCGCTGTCATGGGCAGGCCCAGTTTCCGGACGACGCTTTGCCGGAATAGCTCGGTTTTCGAGCCGAAAATCGAACCGCGGATGAACGCGAATGCACGCAGATCAAAGGAAAGACGGAAACAAATCCGCTCTCCCCTCCTGTCTTATCCGCGTTCATCCGCGCTTATCTGCGGTTCCCTTCCTTCGTGGTCTTTTTCGGCTCAGGCCGCCACCGGCAAGCGCGGGTGCCGGGCCTGGCTGCTGACCACCGACCAGACCAGGGCGGCCACGTCGGCCGCCGCATGGGGACGGGCCAGCGTCCGCATGGCGGCCGACATGGCCGCCAGCCGATCCGCGTCGCCGACCAGACGGCCGACCGCTTCGGCAAGCTGGTCGTCCAAGCGGCCCGACACCGTGCGTTCATCCAACAGCACGGCGCCGCCGGCGGCCGCGAATACTTGGGCATTCTTGTTCTGATGGTCGTCGGCAGCGTGCGGATAGGGAAGCAACACGCAGGGCACTGCGGCGGCCGCCAATTCGGCCAGCGTCGTGCCGCCGGCGCGACAGATGGCCAGGTCGCTGCCGAGCAGCGCCGCGGGCATGTCGGCCACGAAGCTGCTAACCGTGGCGTCGATGTCCAGTTTGCGGTACAGCTCGCGCGTGGCCGCCAGATCGGCGTCGCCCGTTTGATGAAGAATCCGCCAGCCGGCCGGTTCGGATGTTCCCGGAGCAAGCGGGAAAGGGGACAGTCCTATTTTCTGCGTCTCCCGTGGAGGCGACGGACGAAAATTGGGACAGTTCTCCGCGGCAGCCGCTTTGTAGAGCGCCCGGGGGACGTTTTCGTTGAGCGAACGCGCCCCGCTGCTGCCGCCGAGGACCAGCAATTGGCACGGACGGGACGGCGCGGCGACGCCCGGCTCGGCAACCGCCTCGCCGATGCGACGGATGGGGTTGCCGGTGACGCGCACCACGGCCCGCTGGTGCAGTTCGTCCCCGGTTTGCGCAAAGCTCGTGCAAACCACGGCGGCGGCGGGGGCCAGCCAGCGGGTAGCCCTGCCGGGCAGCACGTTTTGTTCCAGCAAGACCAGCGGCACGCGACACTTGACGGCCGCCCGCCCCATGGGCACGCTGGCGTAGCCGCCCAGGCCGACGACGCCCGCGACCTGCGCGTCTTTGAGGAATCGTTTGGCGGCCAGATAGCCGGCGACATTTTCCAGCACGAAGGAGACGGTTTCGCGGGCACGGCGAGGAAGGGGCCGGCAGGGCAAGGCATAGTATTCAAAACCGGCAGCGGCCACCAGTCGCCGCTCGAATTCCTTGCCGCTGCCGGCAAAGGTGATCCGCAGCCGCCGGATCTCGGCAACCAGCCGCTCGGCCACGGCCAGGCCGGGAAACAAGTGCCCGGCGGTGCCGCCGCCTGTAAAGACCAGATGAATATTTCGTTTCATGGCGATTGACTTTCATGGTTAGAACCAGCAAATCGTATCCGGCACACTCCGTGTGCCGCTGGCCCGACAGCACACGGAGTGTGCCGGATACACGGAACGACGCGGCGGGCGTTCCCTAGGGAGCCTGCTCCTGGAATTGTGCGACTTCATTGCGTGGCGATTCTTGTTGAAGCCCGAAGCGCAAGCGAGGGTCTGGTACAGATTCCTCGCTTGCGCTTCGGGCTTGTATCCATCTTTCCTGAAAACGATCTACACGCTGGCTCATATCGAGTTTCAGCCCGGCCATGCCCAACAGCGCGCACAGCGCGGCGGCGATCCAGAAGCGTACGACGATCTTGTTTTCCGGCCAGCCGAGGAACTGGAAATGATGGTGCAGCGGCGCGCAGCGGAACAGCCGCCGCCCGCACCACTTGTACCAGCCGACCTGAAGGATGACGCTGCCGGCCTCGACGACGAAGACGCCGCCGACGACCACCAGGAGCAATTCTTGCCGGGCGACCACGGCCAACAATCCCAGCAGTCCACCCAAGGGGAGCGCGCCGGTATTGCCCATGAAGACTTGGGCCGGGTGGCAATTGAACCACAAAAAGCCGGTCAGCCCACCGATCATGCCGGCGGCCAGCACGGTCATTTCTCCGCAACCGGGAATGTGAGGCAAGTTCAAGTAGGCGGCCCATTGCGCGTGGCCGGCGGCGTAAGTGGCCAGGGTCATGGCCGCCGTGGCGCAAACGAGGCAGCCGCCGGCGAGCCCGTCCAGACCGTCGGTCAGATTGACCGCGTTGGACGCGCCGACGATGACCAGCACGGCCAAGGGGATGAACGCCACGCCGAGGGAAAGGCCGCTGCCCATCAGTGGCGGGGGCAACACCAGGCCGTCGGCCAGTGCGGCATGGTCCCGGTAGAGCACCACGGCGGCGACCAGGGCGACCGTAATTTGCCCGGCCAACTTTCGCCAAGGTGAGAGCCCGTTGCCGGGCGTGCGGAGCTTGACCAGATCGTCGATCGCGCCGACGATCGTCAGGCCGCCGGTCACCCAGAGGGCCAGCAGTACGTAGCGGTTGCTCAAATCGCCCAGCAGCAAGGTACCGCCCAACAGGCCGGCGATGATGAACAGTCCGCCCATGGTGGGCGTGGCCTGTTTGGCCTGGTGCAAGCGGCGAATTTCCGGCGAATCGCTTTTGATCGGCTCGCGGAAACGGCGGCTCAGCCAGGCGATTAGTCGTGGGCCCAGCCGCATTGCCAACAGGAAACCGACCATGG
>CAYYBU010000649.1:0-2776 GCA_964469945.1 uncultured Planctomycetaceae bacterium | reverse complement strand
AACCGCAATGCCAGCAGGCAATCGCCACGCTTGAGGGTTCTCTCGGTCAAGGCGGCATATTGGGCGGCGGCCGCCGGCGAAACCGCTTTCTCGGTCCACTGTTGCGACGAGGCAACCTGCGAGCGGCGGAAGAGCGTCGTCGCCGGACTGGCCCCGCAGACGCGCGAACCCTCGGGCTCGCCTGAAAGCCACAACAACAACTGGAAAACAGCCGCCGGATGTTGGGTATTCGCACAAACCATCCCCAGTCGGCCGGCCGCACCGAGCAGCGGCACATGTGGATCGACACCCTCGCCGAGCGGCTCCCACGCCTTATTGCCGACATTGTAAGCCTGCGACGAAGCGGGCAATTCGGCGAAACCCACGCGGATCGCGCTGGCGGCCCCGCCGTCAACAAGGGGCGATTTTCCCGCCGCCGTCGGCCAGCTCAGCGCAAGGCCGCAATGTCCTTGCCAGAATTCGGCCCGCACGGCCGCCGGGTCGAATTGAAGCTGCTCGGCCGGTCCCTGCTTGGCGGTGGCCACCAATTCTTCCAACGCGCGGACAAAGGGAGGGCCCGCCACCAGCGGTTCCATCGAGTTGATGTCGAAAAGCGTGGAATAGTTGTCGCGATGCTTGGCGTAGGACGCCGCGCGAGCCAAGAGGGTCACACCGGCCCAACCGGGGCCCAGCGGCTCGACGGCGCCGTGCCAGGGTTGCTTGCCGCCGGCGGGCTTCCGATCGCCGAGCAATTCCGCCAATTCCTGGTATTGTTGCCAGGTTTGCGGCGGCTGGCGGCCCAACTTTTCCAACAGATCGGCGCGGTAATAGCAGACCAGCACCGGCGAACCCAGCGGCACGGCCACCACCTGACGACCCCAGGCGGCCTCGCGAAGCTGTTCCAGATCGAAGATGTCCGCCCATGCGCCGGCGCTGCCGCGGAGGAGTTTCTCCGGCAGCGGCGCGACCAACTCCTGCGCCGCCAATGGGCCCAGCATGGCCGAGGAACAAATGATGCCGTCGGCATCGAGGGTTTTGGATTTGGACTTCGACATGGCGGCCGCCAGATCTTTTTCGGTAACTCGCCGGATCTCGAAGTCCGCGCCGGTCTGAGCGTTCCATTCGCCCCGCAGCCGCTCGGCCGCGGTGGCCAGGGCCGGATCGTCCACGACCAGGAGGCGGAACTTGCCGCCGGCCAGCGGCTGCGACGTCGCGGGGGTGGTCGATGAACTCGGACCATCACAAGCGGTCAGCGCCAGCGTCAAACTGGCCACGGCGGCCAGCAGGCCGAGAGCCGGCCAACGCGGTCTTTTCGCCGGTCGATGATCCACGGGAGACAACAACATTTCATTCACTACGCGGCCGGCCGGCAAAAGTTCGCCTCTGGCAAGAAAAATCGTGTCATGGCTCTGAGCCGCTTTCCCATCGTGGCAATTTCCTCTAAAATCACGGTTCGCCGTGTTAACTCCTGCCCGCGAACATTATAGAAGGATGCCAACACCATGAGTGTCTTTTTGGGGATCGACATCGGCACCTCGGGCACCAAGACCTTGGCCATCGATGCCGACGGAACGATTCTGGCCGCCGCCCTGGAGACCTATCCATGTTACGCTCCGAAGCCCCTCTGGAGCGAACAGGACCCCGAAGATTGGTGGCAAGCCACGGTCCGTTCCGTCCGCCGCGTGCTGAAACAGGCCAAGCTGAAGGCAGCCGATGTCAAGGCCATCGGCCTCTCCGGCCAAATGCACGGCTCGGTCTTTCTCGACAAGGACGACAAGGTCATCCGTCGCGCCATTCTCTGGAACGATCAGCGGACTTCGGCCGAGTGCGCGGAAATGGAACGTCGCGTGGGCGGCCGGCACGAGTTGATCAAGCTGGTGGCCAACCCAGCCATGACCGGTTTCACGGCCCCGAAGATTCTTTGGCTGCGCAACCATGAGCCGCGGCACTTCGCCAAGTTGCGCAAGGTATTGCTGCCGAAGGACGAGATCCGCCGCCGCCTGACGGGTGAATATGCCACCGACGTCAGCGACGCCAGCGGCATGTTGCTGTTGGACGTGGCCCAGCGCACCTGGTCGAAGCCGTTGCTCTCGGCCCTGGAACTCGACATCGATCTGCTGGGCACCTGCTACGAATCGGAAGAGGTGACCGGTACGCTCACGGCCGCGGCCGCGGCCGCGCTGGGCCTTTCCACCGCCTTCGTCGTCGTGGGCGGGGCGGGCGACTGTGCGGCCGGCGCCGTCGGCAACGGCATCGTCGCCAAGGGCGTGCTCTCCACGTCGATCGGCACCTCGGGCGTAATGTTCGTCCATAGCGACGACGTGAAGATCGATCCCGAAGGCCGCGTCCATACCTTCTGCCACGCCGTCCGCGGCAAGTGGCACATGATGGGCGTGAACCTCTCCGCCGGCGGCTCGCTGCAATGGTTCCGCAACGAATTGTGCAAGGCCGAGGTGGCTGCGGCCAAGCGGGCCAAGACCGAGGTCTACGACCTCCTTACCGCCGAGGCGGCCGCGGTGAAGACCGGCAGCGAGGGACTGTTCTTCCTGCCTTACTTGTCGGGCGAGCGGACGCCCCATGCCGATCCTGACGCCCGCGGTTGCTTCGTGGGCCTAACCTTGGCCCACGGTCGGGGGCACTTGATTCGCGCGATCATGGAAGGGGTGACGTATTCGATGCGCGACAGCCTGGAGATCATCGAGGGCTTGGGGGTTCCGGTGCGTCAGATCCGCGCGTCCGGGGGCGGCTCGCGCAGTCCCTTCTGGCGGCAGATCCAGGCCGATTGTTTCGGCCGCAA
>CAYYBU010000648.1:0-2779 GCA_964469945.1 uncultured Planctomycetaceae bacterium | reverse complement strand
GGAGGGCGTTCCCTACAGAACAAAGTCGGTAGTTAATTGTCTTCCGACGCCTAACGCCGGAGCGGCACGTTGGTTTGCCGCGCCAGCTCGATGCGGTCGAGCAGCTCGCGACAGGATTGGTGCCGCGGTTCCATGGCCAAGGCCGCTTGGGCCGCCGCCACCGCATCGCCGGGACGCCCGGCCAACCATTGGGCCTGCGCCAGGCGATAGAGGATTTCCGCGGTGGGCTGCTGGCGGTTGGCGGCCGCGGTAAAGCTCTCCACGCCGTCGTCGTAGCGCCGGGCGGCCACATAGGCCAGCCCGAGCAGGTAGAGCACCTGTTGGGGCTCTTCGGCGGGCGAATAGGTGTCGGCCAGGCTCTGCAAGGTCTCCAGGGCCCGTTGCGGCTGGTTCATGAGGCGATACGCTTCGGCCACTTCCAACAGAGTTTGCTGGTCGTAAGGGGCCTCGCCCAGGGCGCGATGGAAATCGGCCAGCGCCTCGGGCAGATTGCCGCTGGCCCGCATCACCCGCCCCCGCGCCAGCCAAGCCGCGGGCAGTTTCGGATTGAGATTGATGGCCGTTTCCGCACTGGCACGGGCCTGTTCGCGTTGTCCCATAGCCAGGTGCATTTCGGTCAGGCGGACGCGGATGGTCGCGTCGTCGGGGTTCAGACGGCAGGCCTCTTCCAACTGGGTAATGGCCTCGGCCCGGGCGCCGCGCTGCCACAGACAATCGGCATATTCGCGGCGGGCCTCGCCGTTGCTGGGACAGGTTTGCACCGCCTTGGCCAGATAGGTATTGGCCTCTTTCTGCTGGCCGCGGTCCATGGCCGTGACGCCCTGCTGCGAAAGTTTTCGCGAGTTGGCCAGCGAGTCGGACACTGGGCTTCCCAGACCGGCAATGTGGCAGCCCGCAGCCGACATGGCCAACAAAACGACGACCAGCCCGTAGCGAGCCGGCGGCAAGATGGCGCAGCGAACATTCATGGGCAAGAACCAAGACTAGGGGGGGTGAAAAAGAGTAGCAAAATTGCCTGTTGGCGACCACCCCGATTTGACCATTTTGGTGGCCGTTCCTCGGCCGCCACCCTCTACAAGGACAACTAGCGTCGTGTCTTGGAACTACGATGTTGTATCTTGGGGAGGTTGGGCAATTCAGGCGACACTACTGGCTTGTCCAGCAGTGTCGAACCGCTACCAGGCGCTCATCGCCATAGCCAATCGGCCGGGATCGGGATGGGCTGGGGAATTTTCGGCCCGGAGATGCGCAGATCGGGCTTCTCGCCGGTCCATACCGTCTCGCGCAGATCTTTATCCTGCACCTTATTGTTTATGCGTTTGGGTGCATCCATACGGTAGTCGATGTAGACAATCTTGAATTCGTGGAACCCTTTCTTCAACGGCACGCTCCATGTGCCCAGGCCGTGCAGACGGGTTGCCGGATACCAGTAGTTGAGGTCACCCGCGCGAGAGATTCCGCTGGGCTTGTCCTGGTCCAAATTCGTGGCGTGCCCCAGGTAGACCTGCAATTCATAGCCGGCAATTTGCTCGGGGTGGACGTATTCGCGCGGCGCATGGATGGTGTAGGCGCCATCTTCGGGAACCTTCAGAAATCCCGTGTAGGTGAAGGAATAGGCATGTTCCCGCGGCACCACCTTATCGCCCAGCGGTTTGTTCTCGGCCGGGATGACGCTCATGTCGAAGAGGGTCGTGACGACGCCTTTCTTCTTGGGCGTCTGCTTGTCGGCCAGGAGCCACAGATCCTTCCAGTAGCCTTCGCAGTACTCGTACTGCATTCCAGGAGTCTGCCAAGTGCCGTTTTCCGCTTCGCAATACAACTGCCGCGTGTATTTCGCATAGGTCACCGGCGTTGCCTGGGTGCTGCTCATATCGGATGGGTTGGCAGTGACGCCCGGGCGATACGCTCGTCCTTTGATCACATAGTTGCGGTTGATGGTGAAGGGCCCCGTGTAGCGCGTCGACTGGGGCGTCGGATTGCTGCCATCGAGGGTGTAGGTCATCACGGCATCGGAAACGTCGCACGCGAAGGTGATCTCCTGCTCACCGGCGAAGACGTCGGTTTCGGGCAAGATTCTCAGCGGCTTCATGGGACGCCAGATCGCGTCGAGCTTCGGTGCGGCGTCGGACGTTTCCGGCAACGTGAACTCGAAGTCGCGCTCGCGAATGGCGATTTGCTTGCCTCTTACGCTCATGCCCGTACAGCCGAGGGCCATGCCGCGCGTCACGCGCTCTGCCGGATCCCGGGTCAGCAGCAAGGCTTCGCCCTGGATGGCGATGTCGCCGATATCGAGGGCGCCGCCCGCCGTCTTGGCCGCCAGGTAGGCAACGCGAATGTTTTGCGGCGTGACCGCCTCGAAGCCCGCAGCACCCTGGGGACCGGTAAGAGGCCGGATGCTCTGCAAATCATTCTCCGTGCCGTCCGGCTGAGGTTTTTCCGGCGTCGGCTTGCGCGGGAACAGGGCGGTGACGATCTGCTGGTTGCCTTTTCCCTGCCAATTCACGCTGACCTGTTCCCAATCGTAGTATTCGTCCGGACTCTTGACTTCCTTGCTGGCATAGGCGATCGGGGCATCCGTGAACTGGTACATGGAGAGATTGACATTGCCGACGACGGCCTTTCCTCCGGGAACGTCCGTATCGTGCCGGTCGGTGCGGGTGCGTTTGGTCTTCAGCGATTTGCCGGCCGCATCGAGCACGATACCATCGTGGTCGAACCCGCCATAACCGCGGTCCCTGTCTTTGTGTCTCAGCGTCAGCCACCACTTCTGCTCATAAGC
>CAYYBU010000647.1:0-2781 GCA_964469945.1 uncultured Planctomycetaceae bacterium | reverse complement strand
CCGTTTGCCGCCACGTTCGACGCCAGGCATCTGCAACGCTTTCGCCAGGAGGCCCAGGCTGCCGCCCAACTCCATCACACCAACATCGTCCCCGTCTACGCGGTCGGCTGCGAACGCGGCATCCACTTCTACGCCATGCAACTCATCGACGGCCAATCGCTGGACGTGGTTGTCCGACAATTGCGCGGGCAGGCGGGCATGGGGCCGCTAGAGAGCGGCTCGGCCGATCTGTCGGCGCTGGGCGGCGCGTCCGCATCGCGGTCGTCCAATGCCCTGGGGGTCACGGGGGCCTGGAAACCCAGGCCGTCCGGCGGGCCGGCGGCTATCTCGGGGGACGCGGAGGTCGATCGTGCCGCCGCCACGCAGAGCCAGGGTTCGGCCCATTTTTCCACCTATCGCACGGGCAAGGAGCCGGAGTTGTTCCGCGCCGTGGCCCGCTGCATGGCACAAGCGGCCGAAGCCCTCGAATATGCCCATCAGCAGGGCATCATTCACCGCGACATCAAACCGGCGAACCTGTTGATCGACGCTCGCGGCAACGTGTGGATCACCGACTTCGGCCTGGCGCATTTCCATGACGCCCCCGGGTTGACCCAAACCGGCGACGTGCTGGGCACGATTCGTTACATGAGTCCCGAGCAGGCCGCCGGGCAGCGGGTGGTGCTGGATCATCGCACCGACATCTACTCGCTGGGCGCCACGTTCTACGAACTACTCACGCTGCACCCCATCTTCCCCGGCCGCACGCGACAGGCCCTCTTGGCCGACGTGCTCAATCGCGAGCCACGGCCGCCGCGGGCGATCGACCGGCGGATTCCGGCGGAACTGGAAATCATCACCCTCAAAGCGCTCAGCAAGAATGCGGCCGACCGCTACGCCTCGGCCCAGGAACTGGCCGACGATCTTCAGCGTTTTCTCCGCGACGAGCCGATTCGGGCGCGGCGACCGTCGCTGTTGGAACAGGTCCGCAAGTGGTCGCGCCGCCACCCCTCGCTGCTGGCCGCGGCGGTGCTGGTCATGTTCCTCACGCTGGTCGGCTCGCTGGCGAGCAACTGGCTCATCGGCAAAGCCAACGACCGGGCCAACGCGGCCTTGCGGGAATCCCAGTTCCGCGCCGAGGAGGCGGAGAAGCGATTCCAGCAGGCCCGCCAGGCCGCCGACCTTCTGATCGAGGTGAGCGAAAAAGACCTGGCCGACATACCACCGACGCAAGGCCTGCGCAAGCGACTCCTGGAGACGGCGCTGGGGTACTACCGCGATTTCGTCGCCCAGCACCGCGGCAACCCCTCCAGCCAGGCCGAGTTGCTCGCCGTGCAAAATCGACTCAAGAAAATCCTCGACGATCTTACCGTTCTGGAAGGCGCCGGCCAACTGATCGTGCTTTCCGATCGCCGCGTGCAGGCCGATCTGGTCCTGGACGACGCCCAACGCGGGAAGATCGAGGCCCTCACCGAGGTGTTCACGCAGCGACGACTCGATTCGCTGCACGATTTCCGCGAGTTGTCGTCCCCGGAGCGAAGATCGCGGTTCCTGGAATTGGCGCGCGCCAACGATCGCGTGATGCGGACAACGCTGACGCCCGCGCAACTGCAACGCCTCGAGCAAATCACCCTGCAATTGCACGGTCCCATGGTCTTCAGCCAACCCGAGATCGTGGTCCGACTGCATCTGACCGACTTACAGCGTCAGGCAATCCGGCAGTTTGAACGGGAGGCCTTTGCGCCGGCCTGGAATCTCGGCGAAGAGCCCAGCGGCGAGCAACCGCCTCCAGGTGGCCGGCACGGGGTAGTACAAGCGGTCATGGAGAAGGCCCTGGCGCTGTTGACGCCGGAACAGTTGGCCGAGTGGCGGAAGCTCACCGGCGCGCCGTTCAAGGGCGTCTTCGATTTTCCCCCACCCGGTTTTTCGCCGGACGACCTTCCGCCCAGTGACGGTCCGTCGCGGGACCGTTTGCCCAACGGCCCAACCTCGAAGAGGTCTTCCAGAAATATTCCTCAAGAAGGGTGATTGCGTCCGGCGCCCCGGGCCAACAGTTCCTTCAGGCGGTTGAGGTACTTGGAGTAGACGTCGCGCGGCCCGCAATCGAAGCGTTTGCAGACTGCGGCGGCCATGCCGACGACCTCGCCCATCAGGCCGCTTTGCGTGCCACTGGCTCGGCCAGTGCCGGCGGGGGCAACGCGATGCGTTCCTGACGCGGCAACGCCGACACACAGAGATAATAGAGCAACCGCCGCGGTACGTCGATGGCCGGAATCCCCATGCCCAGCAGTTGGCCGATCCGCCGCCAGGCCGGTTGGGGATGCTCGAACACCGCGCAAAATCGCTCCAGATACGCTTGCGTCTCCTCGCTGACGGTCACCGGACGCTCCTGGAGCCGGCTGCGCAGGGCCATCGCTTGGGTGAGCGATTGCCGAAACAGGTCGTAGCCCGACGCCCAACGCTTGCCCCAGTCGTAGCGCCACGGGTTGAAACCGGCCCAGAAACCGGCCGGGCCGCTGCTGTTGGCCCCATGACGGCGATACCAGAGCATGGGTTGCGGAAGACAAGAGATGCTGCCGACCGCCGCGGCACAAAGCGCGATCCACCAGTCGTGCCAGGGGACGCTGGCCGGCAAGGGCAGCGCCAGTTCCAACAGCGGCCGGTTCAACGCCGACGCACAGCCCAAGACAACGCTTCGTCCCAAAAAGGTCCGCAGCGGCTGGGGGCCACCGTGGCGCAGCCGCGAGTGGCTGAAGAACGAGGGATGGACCGTGCGCAACTGGCGATCGACGACTACCAGGT
>CAYYBU010000646.1:0-2786 GCA_964469945.1 uncultured Planctomycetaceae bacterium | reverse complement strand
CCAACTCGCCCCGTTAACCCGCCTTCGGCGGCCTCCCCACCGCCGAAACAAGATTTTTCTTGAGCGCCACCGAAGCCGAAATCGAGCACATGATCCAGCGCGTCGAGCGGCTGGGACTGAAGGCTCATCCGATTCGCGGCACCGAACGGACCGTCATCGCCGCCATCGGCGAAAAGCGCGACGAATTCAAACAGTCGCTGGAAAGCGGGCCCGGCGTGGACGAGGTCGTGCCCATCCTGGCCCCCTACAAGGTCGCCAGCCGCGAGGTCAAGTCCGAGCCGACCGTCATCCGCGCCGGCAGCCTGGCCGTCGGCAACAGCCACATCGGCATGATCGCCGGTCCCTGTTCCATCGAAGACGAGGAGCAGACCATCCTGACCGCCCGGGCGATCAAGGCGGCCGGCGCCACGGCCCTTCGCGGCGGAGCCTTCAAGCCGCGTACCAGTCCCTATAGCTTCCAAGGTCTCAAGGAAGACGGCCTGAAAATCCTCGCCACGGCCCGGCAGGAAACCGGCCTGGCCGTGGTCACCGAGGTGATTTCCTCGACCGACGTGTCGCTGGTGGCCAAGTACGCCGACGTGCTGCAGATCGGCGCGCGGAACATGCAGAACTACCGCCTCCTGGAGGCCGTCGGCGGGACCGACCGGCCGGTGCTGCTGAAGCGCGGGCCCAGCGCTACCATGGACGAGCTGCTGCTGGCCGCCGAATACATCCTCAACGCCGGCAATCCCAACGTGATGCTCTGCGAACGCGGCATCCGCACCTTCGAGACCCACACCCGCTTCTCGCTCACACTGGCCTCGGTGCCCTACTTGCACGAGCGCACGCACCTGCCGATCGTCGTCGATCCGAGCCACGGCACGGGCCATGCCAGCCTGGTGGCGCCGATGGCCGCGGCCGCGATTGCCGCCGGCGCCGACGGCCTGATCGTGGAAGTCCATCCCGATCCGGAAAACGCCCTCAGCGACGGCTACCAGTCGCTCACGTTCCAGGAGTTCGGCCAACTGATGGAGCTTTGCCAGCGCGTGGCCGGCGCCATGGGCCGGCAGATCAAGGGCGCGTAACGGGACACCGTGAGCAAAGGTGGGAAGGCAAAGGGCCGACGTCCTCAACGTATCCGGCACACTCCGTGTGCCGCCGGCCATCGGCACACGGAGAGCTTGTGAATTTTTGCAGGGTGGGTCTAGCAAACCGCGAGGCTCAACGTATCCGGCACACTCCGTGTGCCGCCGGCCAACGGCACACGCAGAGCTTGTGAATTTTTGCAGGGTGGGTCTAGCAAACCGCGAGGCTCAAAGTATCCGGCACACTCCGTGTGCCGCCGGCCATCGGCACACGGAGTGTGCCGGATACTTTCAAGCCAAACGCGCCGTGCGCGCCCCGCTGTGGCATCGGGTGATGCTGTAGCGCTGCCAGTGCGCAGCGGCCGCGCCGTCGGCCGTCCGCGCCGGATTGGTGCAGAGCGCGCGGTAGAGATACTCCGCCGAGGCGGACTCGCTGGCCGGCCGCTCATAGTGCCAGCGGTGATCCGTGGGCACGAGCGTTTCGTCCAGCGGCCAGGGATCGAAGGGGTTGTAGCCCAGCGCGCAGGTCAATTTGCTCGAATCCATGCAGACGTTGCCGGCCCGGGGCGGCATGGGGCCCGCTTCGCGCCGCGGAATGCCCAGCAACAACGTGGGATCGTAGCCGCCGGCGCGATTGATGATCTGACCGATCTGGTAGAGCGTCAGTTTGCGCGGGCCGCCAGCGTGAAAAATGCCGCTGAACTGCCCGCTCAACATGACCTCGTACAGTCGATTCAAGCAGTCGGTGTAGGTGGGCGTCCGCAGTTCGTCGAAATAGAGCGTCGCCGGCCGCGACTTCTTGAATCGCGACGTGATCCAGTCGATGGCGCCGGCGTGACCGTTGAAGCTCACCCCCATCGGCAGCGAGATGCGCAGAATGCAAGCCCGCGGATCGGCCTCCAGGAGCAGTTGCTCGCCGCGAGCCATCGTCTTGCCGTAGACCGTCACCGGGTCGGTAGGGTCGTCTTCCACGTAACCGCCGTCGCGATCGCCCGAGTACACCAGATCGACCGACAAGTGGACCAGACGCAGGCCGCGCGGCGCCGTCTGGGCCACCAGGCTGCTGACGCCATCGACGTTGATCCGCCGCGCCAGTTCCGGGTTGGCCTCGCAGGCTTTCAGCGCGCAGTTGCCGGCGCAATCGAGCACGGCGGCAAACTGATGGCGATCGAACAGCCGGGCCATGCCCTCGCGGTCCTCGGCGCTGCAGGCGAGAATATCCGGGCCGTGCAGCCGGCTGTTGTCGGCCTGGCGGACGCCGAAAACCTGGCCGGGATACTTGCGGCGGAAGTAGTCGAGGGCGTTGTAGCCCGGCACGCCGGGAATGCCCGTAATCAACAGCGGCAACGGCGGCGGCATGGTCACACCACCCGGCAAATGAAACACTTCAGGTATTCGCCTTCCAGACACGTCACGGCGATGGGATGATCGGCCGACGCCCCGCGCTGTTCGAGGATCTGCACGTCGCGGCCGGTCTGCTGGGCCACGCCCAAGAACATCATGAGGAAGTCTTCGCGGCTGACGTGGCCCGAGCAACTGCAACTGACCAGAATGCCGCCCGGCACGAGCAGTTCCACGGCCAGCCGGTTGAGCCAATGATAGGCCCGCAAGGCCTCGTCCAGGGCGCGGCGACTGCGGGCGAACTTGGGTGGATCGAGCACCACCGCGTCGAACCGCTCCCCGGCGGACCGCAGCGCCTTGAGCGTCTGGAAACCGTCGCCG
>CAYYBU010000645.1:0-2788 GCA_964469945.1 uncultured Planctomycetaceae bacterium | reverse complement strand
GCGGTGAAGACGCCGATGACGGCCTCGGGATCCGCGCTGGCCAGCACGGCGGCCCCCAACCCGACGGCGCTGAGCGTATCGCGGCCCACCGGTTCGCCGAGGAACTGCGACGGCTCCAAACCGGGCACACCGGCCGAAATCGCCTCTTGATGCGTCCGGCCGGCACAAACGTAGCGCTCGGCGGCGGGAATCAGTCCTTCCAGCCGTTGGAAAGCAGTCTGCAACAGACTCTTGCCTTCGAGAAACGGAATCAGTTGCTTGGGCAGGCTGGCGCGGCTCATTGGCCACAGCCGCGTACCGGCGCCGCCGGCCAGAATAAGGGCATATCTCATCGGTCGTGGTCTCCCGCGGATGGTTTATCGCTGCTGCTGCGGCGGGCATGAAAAGCGTCCTGGTCCGTCAATATCGTCATCTCGGCCATACTATAGCGATCAGCGGCAAGAAACGCCCGCTGTTGGGCCGGGCTGGGCGTCGCCGGGTCGAACGTCCACAGCCAGTGGCGATAGTCGCCCGGATTGGCCACGGCCGGAAACACCCGGGCATCCCAAAGGCTGCGGTCCTGCGGTGCGATCGCCGCATCCCATACGTCTTGCGGCGAGACGCCGACGGCCGAAAGCCACTCCAGAAGCGGACGGCCCCAGAACGTGCCGCCCGCCGCGACGCTGCCTTTGAACGTGTCGTTGACATGGTAGCAGCGGACGAAACGAACGGGGCGCCCCTGGCGGTCGTGGCCGGCAAGAACGTCCAGACAGGCTCCTGCCGGCAAACGCAGCGGCTGGTCGATGTCCACGCCGACGACGACGTTCTGTCCCGCCAATTGCAACGGCGCGGCGATGCGGCAGGCTTCCACCCAGGAATCGGGCCCGCTGACCGAGCCGCCCGGGAGCATGGCATTGCGGATGCACAACAAATCCGCCGGGGGCACCTTGCCGGTCAACTGCCGCAGCAGTTCGGCCCCGCTGCCAATCAACTGTTTCGTGGTGCCGAAGTGGAGAAAGCTGCATGTGGCGAGGACGCGGACATGGAAGGGCAACGGATTCAACTTCGCGTGCAGCTTGCGCAACATCGCGTCCGGCCACGCAGAGCCACTGGCCCGGGCGCTGGCCAGCAGATGTTCGACGGTGGCCTCGCTGCCCAAAGCGCAGCACATCTCGCGATAGAGATCCAGCCCCTTGGTCATGATGGTGTCGTTCATGGCCGCCGAAGGGGCGAAATGGTTCTGCCCATCGTCGCCGACCTCGCCGGCCGCGAGCATGGCCGCGGCGGCCGCGGCGCCGAAGCTCATGACGCCCACGTCGAGGATGGATCGCTCCTCCGGCGAAAGCGCACCGCTTTGAGCCTGTTCCACCGGCGAGGGTTTCTGCAGAAACCGACGCACCGGCCCGCTTCCCGCCGCGCAAAAGACGCCGTGCTTGCTCGACTCGGCCGCCGGGGCATAGACGCCCAGCGCGGTCAGTCCGTCGGGGGCCAGTTCGATCGCGGTCGGATCGAAACGCACCAGCGCGTCACCGGCAGCCACCACCACCTGGCCACAGCCCGCCGGGGCGGCCGGGAAACGCAGGAACGTTTCCAGCAGGTGCTCGAACACCGTGGGCGCAAGCCCCTGCCGGCTTTCGCCCGGGACCGGCACGAAGATCTTGCCGCAGGGGCCGTAGGCGGGCAGACGTTTGGAATCGCCGCCAGCGTGCAGGATCAGGATCCGCCGCCGTGCCAGCCGTTCCACGATCGCCGCCGCATCGCGAACAGCAGCGGGCGTGCCGCGGAACTCGCGGTCGAGGACTTCCAGCAGGCAGAAGATCGTACTGCCCCCGCTGCCCACGCGTTTGCCTTGCGGATCGGCCACGACCATCACGTGGCCGAACTCCGCCAAGTGTCCCAGGGCTTGCCGCATGGCCAACTGGCGCTGGTAAGCCTTGGCCTGGATGTCATTCGAGGCGGTGACGATCAAGTAGTCCCAGGGCTGCGGGGTAACGTTCATGCGGCAGTCGCGGGTCTTGGGTGAAGAGTCTGCGGAAAAAGGGGACAGGCACCGTGGCGGCAACGTTTCTGCTTATGCCACACCGGCTTGTGCCACGGAGCCAGTCCCCATTTTCCGCGAACCTTGCGCAGTAGAATTAATCCGCCCTAGTATACGCCTCGTGCGGGATCGTGGAAAGCGCGGCGCAATTCCCGCGGGCGACGCGACCCATCCACAGCCGGGGTCTCACGGACAACACATTGGCGTTCAACGCGAGAGACAGGGGCCGTCCGGCTGGCCCTGCATCGGTGCAGCGGCCTGCGAGCAGCAGCAGCCACGGTGGTGGCTATGTTGCTTGCAATAACTGTCCCAGACGTGTTCGCAGGCGCGCGAGGGTCGCTCGCAACAGCAGAGGCAGGCCCCGACGGGGCTGAACGTGGCGGGCATCGTGCAGCCCTCCCCCCGCAACGCGGGCAGGACCGGATGCGGACAACATACAACGGCTGGGGCCGGAGCCGGCTCGTATCCCAAGGCGGAACCGGCCAACGCCCAGACGACCGCCAAAGCACCCACCCAAGTGATCCTGCGCATGGAAACAATCCTTTCTTTCCGGAAGGGGACCGTCCCGTGTTCCGCGCTCCCGAAGGGGAGACGCGAAGGCGGGGACAGTCCCCAAAGAGATTCGCGGTTGCTGCCGTGACACACGTGGCCGATGGCCTGGTGGGAGAGTCATTCTCCCGGATCTCGCGGGGGGGTCCGCGGCGGCCGTAACTCGATTTCGCCAACGTGTGGGGCAGCGGTCAGCCAAGGGTGAATTCGACCAGGGCGGCG
>CAYYBU010000644.1:0-2789 GCA_964469945.1 uncultured Planctomycetaceae bacterium | reverse complement strand
GACGGGGCTGCCGGCCTGTTGCCACTTGTCCCAGACTTGATACCAGGCCTCTTGCCGCTCATGGAACGGTTGGCCCTGATCGTGGAAGGTCTCATAAACTTGGCTGCGGTACTGAGCGACCAGGCGTGCGATGGCGTCCTTTTCCCGTCCATCGAGCTCGCGTAGCAATTGTAACACCGTTTGCAGCGACACCGTCTTCTGTTGCAGCAGCGCGGCGATGCGCGTCTGTTGTCGGGCGGCCTCCTTCGGCTTGAGCGTCAGGCGGTCGGCCCAATCCAGTCGCGACTTCAGCTCGCGTAGCCAGGCCTGTTGTTGTGCGGGCGTCATCTGCGCGACCTGTCGCAACGTAGCCCGAGCCGCCGCGTCCGGGCTCACCGCCGGCGGGGCCGTGGCCGTCGGCAGTGCCGCGAGGGTCATGCTCATCAACAGCAGGCTTAACGACGGCATTGCGATGGAATCCTGGCCACGGAATCAAGTCTTGAACGGCGGCACGACCGGCATTTTCGCGCCAAACGGAACTTGGCCCGCGCGCACAGAGTGCCGCCACCCTTCAAAGCTAGGCTACCCGCCGGGCAAGTCAACTGGCTGGGGTGGCGGTCAAAACTCCCCTCGCCCTCCTGTCGCTCGCGACAGGCAGGAGAGGGGCCGGGAGTGAGGGCAGTCTGACGGTGGGATGACGGCCTCAGCAAGACACCCAACAACCCCCAACGGGGTTTCGGAGTGCTATCATCACCGCGTTACGATAGAATAAGTGGTTGTGAAGGGGAACACCCATTTGCCGTGACGAGTCTGTGTTGCGTTTCCCCGGGTAGGCACGGCCGGGCGTTGAATGCCGCCTGCCGAACCAAACTACGGCCGCATGATGACCACAGAACCGCAACCCGCCGAGCCGAAACCCAAACTTGGCCGCTACCAGTACAGTCTTCGGTCGCTGATGATCCTGATGCTTCTATCGTGCATCGCCATGAGCTGGGTCGGCATCGAACTGCGGAAGGCCAGAGAGCAACGTGAGTTGCCGCAGTGGATGGGAGGCGGGCAGTCATCTCTTCCAGACCGCGAGTATCGGAACATTGATTGCCTAGTATGGCGCGACGGGAACCATTGTCTCTACTATGCAATCTGCATGGGTTACGTCGATTTCGATCCGAATCTACCGCTGCCACCTTTTCAATGCCAGCTCACGAGCGGAGAGGATGTTGGTGAGGTTGTAATCAACGGGAAAAGGATCGATTCTTCCCATCGTGGCCGTCTTCTCGCCTTGAACCCCTTTGGTCGAATGGTCGAAATCTCGCTATCGCCCCACGAGGAAAAATTGGTCGCATCCGACGATGTGGACCAGATTTGGAAGGATGTCGTCCTGAAGCGGCTGTATCGACGAGAGGGACGAGTGGAAAACGGCAGGCCCGTGGGACATTGGACCTATGGCGATTCCAGCGGCAGGAAAGGTTACGAAGGCCGCTACCTACAAGGCAAGCGCGATGGCAAGTGGACCTATTACCATGAAAACGGCAGAGTCCGAGCCGAGTTGGTATACAAGCGGGGCAAGCTTCACGGCCAGTGCAAATACTACAGTGGCGAGGGCAGACTAACAGACTCGATAAGCTGGAAAGACGATTATCCAATCGATCGGACCGTCCGACAGACTGGACTTGCACATTCCGAAGTTAGAAATCCGGACAGGACAAGCGTCGATGGAACTGTGGAATAGTGCCGCGAGAAACAAGGCATCCGCCCCGGTAGCTAGCCGCAATAAAACGGAAAGGGAACCACAAAGGCACGACGACTCAAGGGAAAGAAGATGAAACCATCGTCATCCTTCCTCTTTCCTTAGTGTCTTTGTGCCTTTGTGGTAAGTTTGCCCCCTCACTCGCCGCGGAACTGATACCGTCCCGAGCCCACGTCGAATACGGCGCAGCCATCCTCGCTGCGGAGCAACTTGACGCCCTCGGCCTGCGCGGCCGGTTTGCGCGATTCGGTCACTGCCGCCGCGTCCTTGGCCGGCACCCAGACCGTGGCCGTGGTGTTGGCGGGAATGGTCACGTCGAGGGCGAATTTGCCATCCTGCATCGTCCACGAAGTGGCAATAAGGCCGTGGATCGTGCGCAGGCTGCCCTTGGCCCAGGTGAGTCCACCGCCGACGCGCGGATGAATCACGATGTGACGGAAACCGGGCTGCTCGGGGTCCAAGCCGATGCCGGCCACCGTGTCGTAGAGCCATTGGCCGCAGGAGCCCAACGAGTAGTGGTTGAACGAATTCATGCCCGGATCCTGGAAACCGTGCTCCGGCGTCCAGCCATCCCAACGTTCCCAAATGGTGGTGGCGCCATTTTTCACGGAAAACAGCCACGAGGGGAACGTATCCTGCATGAGCAGGCGATAGGCCGTGTCGGCCTTGCCGGCCTGAGTGAGCACTGGCAGCAGATAGCTGACGCCGACGAAGCCGGTCGATAGGTGCCAGCCCTTGGCCTTGATATCATCAACCAGGTACTGGGCCGCCTTGGGCCGCAGCGATTCCGGCAGCAGATCGAACCGCAGCGCCATGGCATAAACGCACTGCGTATTGCCCTGGATGCGGCCGTCGGCGGCCACGTAGCGGCGGTTGAAGGCAGCCCGGATGTCCTGGAAAAGCTTTTCATACTTGGCCGCTTCGGTGCGGTTGCCCACCGCCGCGTACGACTTGGCGACGAGGTTGGTCGAATAGGCGAAATACGCGGTGCCGATTAAGTCCTTGGGCGTGTCGGCGCCGATGGCAAGCCAGTCGCCGTAGTCGCTGCCGCGGTCGCGGTCGC
>CAYYBU010000643.1:0-2790 GCA_964469945.1 uncultured Planctomycetaceae bacterium | reverse complement strand
TCCAACAAAATCCCATCTGGTCAAGCGTTTGGCTAGCAAATCTCTCATCTAGCCGTCGGGAAAGTTCTTATTTTGCTGCTTGCTCCCTCTATTTTACGTCTTCCGACGGGTTTTGTTCGCGACCTTCTGGGTGCAATGCCCCGTATTCCGCGCGCAAAAGGGATGGACGCACCACGTCCACTCCATATTGGACACTTTCGTATTGTACGACGGCCGGCAACTGCGGACAGACTTCAGCGGCAAAATCTGCGCGTGGCAAGTGGCAAGAACGGCTGCTTGGCCGGCGTGAACCGCCGCCGGAGCGCGACCGTTGGCCTCACCAGCCGTGCGATACAAGTGCTTATCCGATTACCGGTTAGAACCAGAACGAAGCGGTTCGAGGGGAAATACGCCCGCTTCGGCACGCCCCTTGCTTGACAGGGCGGTCGGCTGCCCCGTGGCGGCCAAGGGCTTGCAGGGGGACGCTGCAAACCGATACCAAACACACATGCCGTACGGGCTGTACATTTCCGCCGACGGTGCCCAGGCGCAGACCGACCGCCTCGATGTGATCGCCAACAATCTGGCGAACGTCGAGACGCTCGGGTTCAAACGCGAGTTGAGCATCCTCCAGTCGCGCTATGCGGAGGCCGCGCAGCAGGGCGTGGCGACGCCTGGCTCCGGCTCCCTGGACGACCTGGGCGGCGGTGTCCGCTTGCAGGGAACAACGACCGACTTTTCCACCGCCGCCGTGAAGCAGACCGGCAGCCCGACCGACATGGCGATTCAGGGCGAGGGGTTCTTCCTCGTTCGCAAAGGCGACGACACGTATTTGACCCGGGCCGGCAACTTTCGCATTTCCGGCAGCGGCGAGTTGCTTACGCAGCAAGGCTATCCGGTGCTCAGCGACTCGCGGACGCCCATTACCATTCGTCCCGACGGTGGCCCCTGGAAGACAACCGCCGAGGGATCGATCTTGCAGAACGGCGTCGCGCAGAACCTGGCCCTGGTCAAGCCCGCGTCGCTGGGCGACCTGGCCAGCGTGGGCGAGAATCTGTTCCGTCCCCTGGCCGAGGCCCAGGCGCTGCCGTCGGCGGAGCGCAACGTGGCCAGCGGCTGCGTGGAACTTTCCGGCGTGCAGCCGACCACGGAACTGATCGACATGCTGGAAACTTCGCGACTGATCGAAGCCAACGTCAACATGATCAAGACCCAGGATGAGATGCTGAGCGGCCTGGTGAGCCGCGTGCTGAAAGCCTGAAGACGCCGGGCAAGGGCAGGCCGCCCTCACCCCCGGCCCCTCTCCTGGCCTGTCGCGAGCGACAGGCGGGCGAGGGGAGTTAGCGAATTCCCCTGTAATCCGTCTCCTCACGACTCCCTGACTTACCATGAGCGTTCAAACACTTTACACTGCCGCCACGGGCATGACGTCCCTGCAAACCAAGCTGGATGTCATCGCCAATAACTTGGCAAACATGGAAACCACCGCATTCAAAAAGGGGCGGGCGAATTTCGAGGACCTGCTCTATCAGCAGGAAAAGTATCCCGGTCAGCAAGACAGCACTGGCCAGTACACGCCCACGGGCATCGCCGTCGGCGTCGGCACCCGCGTCTCCAGTACGCAAACCAATTTCACCCAGGGTGCAATGCAGCAGACTGGCGGCCAGTTGGACGTGGCCATCCAAGGCACGGGCTTCTTCCAGGTGATGGACCCCAGCGGCACCATCTACTACACCCGGGCGGGCAACTTTTCCAAGAACTCCAACGGTAACATCGTAATGAGCTCGGCCAACGTGGGCCGGCTCGTCCAGCCCGCCATCACCCTTCCCACGGACACGCTGGCGGTGACCATCAGTCCCGAAGGCGTCGTGTCCGTGCAGCAGCCCAACAACCAGCAACTTACCCAGGTCGGGCAGATCGAACTGGCCACTTTCGTCAATCCCGAAGGCCTGCTGCAACTGGGCCAAAACCTGTATGCCCAGACCGATTCCTCGGGCACTCCGACGTTGACCAACCCGGGCACCAACGGCATCGGCACCTTGCAACAGGGTTCGTTGGAAGCCTCCAACGTCGAACCGGTCACGGAGTTGATCGACCTGATCACCACGCAACGGTCGTTTGAAATGAACTCGCAGGCGGTGAAAACCAGCGATGAGGTCCTGCAAACGATCACAAGCATGCGGAGATACTAGACGTCATGATGACCAGTTGTTGCCTGTTGATTTTGTTTTGCCGCGTGTTGCCGGCCGGATGGCGCTGGCCGGTGTGCCGATGGTTGGCGGCGGCGATCGTGGTGGCGGCCGCCGCCTGGTTCGCCGCGACCACGGTGCAAGCGGCCGAGTTGCGGCTGCGCGTGCAGTGTACGGCAACGGGAGCGGTGGTACAGTTGGGCGACGTGGCCGAGATTTTCAGCGCCGACCACGGCCAGGCCCAGCGACTGGCCGCCATCGAGTTGTTTGCCGCCCCGCTGCCCCCGCAGCAACGCTTCCTGCGCCTCCGCGAATTGCAGGATCTGCTCCTGTTGCGCGGCGTCAATCTGGCCGAGCATACCTTCTCCGGTTCCAGCCAGGTCACCGTGCAGGGGCGTGCGCCGGTAGCACGGGTCGAGAGGCCGCCACAAGATCTGACGCCGACGGCCGTGCGAAAGATCCAGCAACGCCTCTGCGAGGCCGTCGTGCAATACCTCAAGCAACATGCCGCGGCCGATCAGGCGTGGATCGTGGAAGCCGAGTTGAGCGAGGAAGAGGCGCGGCTGGTGGCCGACGCCGGCCGCAGCTTGACCATCACCGGGGGCAAGGCCCCCTGGACCGG
>CAYYBU010000642.1:0-2799 GCA_964469945.1 uncultured Planctomycetaceae bacterium | reverse complement strand
GCCCGGCGGGCGCGTGGAAACGGCCGAGCAGAACGTGGTCGTCCATCCCAGCGGCGAGTTCAAAAGCGCGCAGGAGTTGGGCGCGGTGGTGATGGACGTTTACCACGGCTATCCCACCTACCTGCGCGACCTGGTCGACATCGTGCGCGGCTACGAGGACCCGCCGGGGGTGATGAACTACCGCTCGGTGAAGGTGGACGCCGACGACCCGCCGCAGGCCAAGATGCCCGGCGAACTGCGGCTGGGTTTGGCCCATGAGACAGCCGGGGGACTGTCCCAGTTGTCGTCCGCCGAAAACGGGACTGGCCCCTTGCCGGCGCATCCGCAGTTGCAGACCAGTCGGGCGATCACGCTGGCCGTGCGGCAGATCAAGGGATCGCACATCGGCGACTTCGCCCGCGACGTTGACGCGGCGCTAGACTCGTTGCGGGGCGTGCTGCCCGACGACCTGCGGATCGAGCGCACCCACGACGAACCCAAGGAAGTCCGCGAGAAGGTCGCGCAATTCGACCAGAACCTCATGGAAGCGGTGGCGATCGTGGTGCTGGTGGCCTTGGTGTTCATGGAATGGCGCAGCGCGCTGTTGGTGGCGGTTTCCATCCCGCTCACGGTGGCCATGACGCTGGCCTTCTGCCAACTCATCGGCGTCGACCTGCAACAGGTCTCGATTGCCGCCATGATTATCGCCTTGGGCCTGCTGGTCGATGATCCGGTGGTGGCCGGCGACGCCATCAACCGGGAGCTGGCCCACGGGCAGCCCCGCGACGTGGCCGCCTGGCTGGGGCCGCAGAAACTGGCCCGGGCGATTCTTTATGCCACGGTCACCAATTGCGTGGCCTTCCTGCCGCTGCTGCTGGTGAAAGGGCGCGTGGGCGATTTCATCTACTCGCTGCCGGTGGTGGTCACCGCCGCGCTGGTGAGCAGCCGCATCGTCTCGATGACCTTCATGCCCTTGCTGGGCTACTACGTGCTACGGGGGCAGAAAGGCTTCGAGTCGGCGGCCGACGAAGGGGGCCGCGGCGCGCGCCTCGCTCGCTCCTATCGCCGCTTCTCGACATGGTGCCTCGACCACAAGGCACTGGTGCTGGGCGCCTGCGTGCTGCTATTGGTGGGCGGGGCGGCCAGCCTCACCACCGTCGGCACGGCCTTCTTCCCCAAGGATCTTCACAGTGTCTTCAGCGTGAACGTGTATTTGCGCGAAGGCGCGCCGATCCGCCAGACGCAGGAAGAGACGCTCCGCGTGATCGAGCAGATCGACAAGCTCGAAGGGCCGCGGATTCGCGCCTATACCACGTTCGTCGGCCAGGGTGGTCCGCGCTTCTGGCTCTCCATCGTGCCCGAACAACGCGCCGACAACTACGCCCAGATCCTCGTCCACACCGTCAACAGCCGCGTCACCGCGGAGACCGTGCAGCGGCTGAAGCGGGATTTGCCCTTGCTGGTGCCCGCGGCCCGGGTGACCATTGAGCAGTTGGAAACCGGTCCGCCCATCGGCGTGCCCGTGCAGGTGCGCCTCTTCGGCGACGACGCCGAAACGTTGCGGCACGTCGCCGCGCAAACCAAGGAACTGCTGCGCAACATCCCCGGCGCCGACAACATCCACGACGACTGGGAATCCGAGGTCTTTCAGGTCGGCGTGACGATCAATCCGGATCGGGCGAACCTGACCGGCATCACCAACGAGGACGTGGCCATGCTGCTGCAAACCGGCCTGTCCGGCGCGGCGCTGACCAATTTGCGCGAGGAAGACCGGCTGATTCCCATCGTCTTCCGGCTGCGCGCCGACGAGCGGGCGCGGATCGAGGAGATTGCCGGTCTCGACGTGTACAGTGCGGCCACCAACGCCCGCGTGCCGCTGGCGCAAATCGCCGACGTGGGCACGCGGTTCGTCGCGCCGAAGATTTGCCGCCGCGACCACCAGCGCTGCATCACGGTCAAGTGCGACACCGTGCCCGGCGTGCTGGCCAGCGGCGTGGTGGAGAAGCTGCAGACGAAACTTGCCGTGCTTGCGGCGGCCTGGCCGCCCGGCTATCGCTACCAGTTCGGCGGCGAATACGAGGAGCAGCGCAAGGGATTCGACTCCGTCACGGTGGCGCTGCTGGCCTCGCTGGGGTTGATCTATCTGGCGCTGGTGTTGCAGTTCAACAGCGTCACCAAGCCGCTGGTGGTCTTTGCCGGCGTGCCGTTCGGCATCGTGGGCGGCACGATGGGGCTGTTGCCCTTCCGCACGCCCTTCGGCTTCATGGCCTTCCTGGGCGTGGCCTCGTTGGCCGGCGTGATCGTCAGCCACGTCATCGTGTTGTTCGACTATATCGAGGAAGCCCGCCAGCGCGGCGAACCGCTGCACCGCGCGGTCGTCGATTCCGGCCTGGTGCGGCTCCGTCCGGTGTTGGTGACGGTGCTGGCCACGGTGGGCGGACTGATTCCGCTGGCCATCGAAGGCGGTCCGCTCTGGGAGCCGATGTGTTACGTGCAAATCGCCGGCCTGCTCTTGGCCACGCTCGTCACCTTGGGCATCGTGCCGGTGGTTTATGTGTTGTTTGTGGAAAATCTCGGCCTGATCCGCTGGGAACGCGGCGCGGAGAACGGCACGTCGTGTGCCGGTGGCTCGGCCGGAATACCGGCCAAAGAATAGCGTTGGCGTTGGGACGGCGCGAACGTATCCGGCACACTCCGTGTGCCGCTGGGCGAACGGCACACGGCGTGCGCCGGTGGTTCGGCCGGAATACCGGCCAAAGAATAGTGTTGGCGCTTGGACGGCGCGAACGTATCCGGCACACTCCGTGTGCCGCTGGGCGA
>CAYYBU010000641.1:0-2802 GCA_964469945.1 uncultured Planctomycetaceae bacterium | reverse complement strand
AAACAGGATTGCTTCTGGTCGGCGATGAACGCCTTCAACCAGACGCCGGACGATCGCTTCAACGACATGCAGTACGTCCACAAGGTGCTCGATACGGAATACTACAACATTCTCGAACCCTCGCAGTTGGGCGATTTGATCTTCCTGGCCACCAAGAGCAACGAGGCGATTCATGCGGCCGTTTACGTGGCCGACGACATCGTGTTCACCAAGAACGGGGCCGTCTACACGCAGCCCTGGTTGCTCATGCGGCAGCGCGACATGATCGAGACCTACGCGGTGCGCTATCCGTCCAGCGGACCGTTGCAGGTGCTCTATTTCCGCAAGAAGGCGCTGTAATTGGGTCTTGGGCCTGGGGCGCTTCGCAAGACCGAAGACCGGAGTCCCAAGACCTCAACTCGCTACGGGCCGGCGATTTCCAGCGTGGGCGCGGCGGCGTCGGCCGCGATATTGACCGTGGCGACGTGCCGGCGATCGAGATGGCGCAATTCCCGAAACAGACATACCGCGGTCAACACCGAGGCGCCGAGATCGGCCGTCGGCAGGGCCGCCCAGACGCCCTCCAGGCCGAAGTAGCGCGGCAGCACGCAGACCAGCGGAATCAACAACAGCACCTGCCGCGAGAGCATGAGCAGGAGGGCCTGCGGCGCCTTGCCCACGGCCTGAAAATAGCCGGCGCTGACGATTTGGAATCCCACCAGCGGAAACATCAGGGTGCAGATCCGCATGGCGTGGTTACCCATGCCGGTCAGGGCCGCCAGCGACTTCTGGTCGTGGCTGAACAGCCAAATCACCTGCGCGGGGGCCAGCATCGCCACGGCAAAGCCGAGCACGGCGATGCCGGTGGCGGCCAGCACGGCCGTTTGCAGCGTTTGCTTCACGCGATCGAAACGCTCGGCCCCGTAGTTATAGCCGATGATGGGTTGCGAGCCCTGATTGATGCCGAAGATCGGCATGAAGAACATCATCATCACCGGGTAGATGATGCCCATGACGGAAATGGCCAGGTCGCCGCCATGGAGATACAACTGGTGGTTGAGAATGCTGTTCAGCACGCTGGCGGCCATCTGCATGGCGAAGGGGGCGGCGCCGATGGCCAGCATGGTGCGGCAGATGGGCCATTGCAGGCGGAGGTTCTGGGCGCGGAGCCGCAACAGGCTGCGGCCGCCGAGGAAATAGGCCAGCACCCAAGCGGCCGAGACGGCCTGCGCGACGACCGTGGCCACGGCGGCCCCTTTCATGCCCCAGCGGCAGCCGAAGATCAGCAGCGGGGCCAACAGCGCATTGAGCGACACGCCCAGCAGCATGGTCGACATGGCGATCTTGGGATTGCCCTCGCCGCGGATGATGTTGTTCAGGCCGAAGCCGACGATCTGGAAAAGCGCCCCCAGCACGATGATGCCCAGGTAGTCGCGAGCGTAGGGGAGAATGGCCGCGCTGGCGCCGAACAAGATCAACAGGGGATCCAGCAGGGTCAGACCCAAGACCGTGGCCAGCAGCGCCGAGACGACGAGCAGGACCAGCGCATTGCCCAGCACCCGCTCGGCTTCGAGTTTCTTTTGCTGGCCCAAGCGGATGGAGACCAACGCGGTGCCGCCAAAACCCACCAACATGCCGAAGGCCATGAGGATCAGCATGAAAGGGAAGCAGACCGTCATGCCGGCCAGGGCGTCGTTGCCCAGGGCCTTGCCGATGAAAATGCGATCCACGACATAGTACAGCGCCTGGGCGATCAGGCCCACGATGGCCGGCGAAGCAAACGTCAGCAGCAGCCGGGGGATGCTCCCCTGGCCCAGTCTTCGGGCACGATCCATCGTGGCGGTCTCGGTTTCCATGTAATTTTGCTTCAACGGGCTCACGACTGCACGGGGGGGTGACAAAGGCGGACAGGCCGATTTTCATTGGAGTTACATCAAATGACCCGCCAGGAGAGAGACCCGCATGGTCACGAGTTTACTTTACCATGCCCGCCTTCAGCCGGCTACCGACGATCACCACCAGGTAAACGGCCGCGGCCAGCACGATGATGACCGGACCGCTGGGCAAGTCATAAGGGTAGCTGATGGCCAGCCCGAGGGTGATGAAGACGGCGCAGGCGAGCGTCGCCAGGAGCATCATCTGCCAAAGCTGGCGGGAGAAATAGCCGGCCACGGCCGCCGGCAACGTCAACAGGGCCACCACCATGACGATGCCCACCACGCGCACCAGCAACACCACCGTCAGGGCCGTCAGACACAACAGCAGCAGGTAATAGAACTTCACCGACACACCGCGGAGGGCGGCGAACTCCTCGTCGAAACAGACGGCCAGGAACTTGTGGTAGAACAACAGCCCCAGGCCGGCCACCAGGACATCCAGGGCCAGCACGTGCCACAAGTCCCGCGAGGAAATCATGAGGATGTCGCCGAACAGATAGCTCATCGGGTCGGTGTAGCCGGGCGTTTTGGCGAAAAACAGCAGCCCCACGGCCATGCCCACCGCCCACACGGCGCCGATCACGGTGTCTTCGCGCTGGCGGGCGTAGAGGCTCACCAGGCCGATGATCAGGGCCGACGCCAACGCCGCCAGGACGGCGCCGTACATGGGATGGCACCAGGGGCAGCCCACGACGACCTGCAGGAAGAGCCCCAGGCCGATGCCGCTGAGAACGCAATGGGAAATGGCCCCGCCGATGTAACTGATCCGGCGGGTGACGACGTAGGTGCCAATGACCCCCAACGCCAGGCTCGAGAGCACGCCGACCGCCAGCGCGTAGCGCATCAGCGGGAAGTCGGGATCGCGAAGGGCCTCGATGAATTCATT
>CAYYBU010000640.1:0-2806 GCA_964469945.1 uncultured Planctomycetaceae bacterium | reverse complement strand
GGCACACTCCGTGTGCCGCCGGGCCAACGGCACACGGAGTGTGCCGGATACGTTATTCCTTGGCCAGTTTCCGCAGGGCCTCGATGCCGCGCGCGATCGTGGCGTCGCTGGCCGCATAGGAAATGCGGAAGTGCGTGTCGCGGCGGCTGAAGACGTTGCCGGGGATCACCAGCAACTGGTAGCGCTCGATGCCGCGGCCGACGAACTCCATGCCGCTGCCCCAGGGGAGCTTGGGGAACAGATAAAAGGCCCCGCCCGGCGGCGTCAACTCATAACAATCGCGCAGCCCCTCGACCAGCACGTCGCGCTTGCGGCGATAGGCTTCGATCTGCGGACTCATGTCCACGTCCAGGGCCACGGCTCCCGCCCACTGCGCGGGCTGCGGCGCGCAGACGAACGTGTATTGCTGCAGCTTGATCATCTCGCGGATGATGGCCGCCGGACCGTGGGCGAACCCCAGCCGCCAGCCCGGCATGCCATAGGTCTTGCTGAAACCGTCGATCACCAGCGTCTGTGGATTGAACTGGGCCGGCGAAACGAACGGCCGGTCGTAGCAGAATTCGCGATAGATCTCGTCGCTGAGCAGCAGCACGTCGCGGGCCGCCGCCAGCTCGGCCAGGGCGCGCACGTCGTCCTCGCCGGCCACCGTGCCCGTGGGATTGGCCGGACTGTTGAACAGGATCATTTTGGTCCGCGGCGTGATGGCGTCCGCCACGCGGTTCAGGTCGAGGCGAAAATCGGGATACGTATCGACGTAGACCACCCGCGCGCCGACCACCTTGGCCAGCGCGTCGTACATCACGAAATACGGATCGAAGACGATCAACTCGTCGCCCGGATTCAGCAGCACGAGCATGGCCAGCATCAGGCCGCCGCTGGTGCCGGAGGTGACGAAGACCTCGCGGTCGGCGTGGTCGTATTGTTGCCGCACGCGGGCTTGCAACTTGTCGCGCAGCACGGGCATGCCCTGCGAGAGGGCGTAGCCGTTCTTGCGGCTCTCGATGGCGTCGATCGCCGCGCGGCGGACGGGCTCGGGCACGTCGAAGTCGGGTTGCCCGATGGAAAGGTTGATCGGGTCGCGCAGCGTCGCCCCCAGGTCGAAGACCTTGCGAATTCCCGAGGCGTCGAAACGGCTCATACGGTCGGCAAGCCAATGTTTGCACATGATGATCGGCGGAGTGAAGATGGAATGGTTTCCCCGATTCTACCGAGCATCACGTCAAGAAGTAAGGCGGGGGATCGCGGAAACTCCCCTCTCCCGCTCGCGGGAGAGGGCTCATCAACGGGGCGGCCGGCAGCAACAACTCCACTCCCCTCGCCCGCCGTGCGGGAGAGGGGCCGGGGGTGAGGGCGGCCGGCCGTGGAACAAGCCCCCAAACGCTTTCGCTCCTACCCTTCGCCTGCCTGTCGCGAACGACACGCGGGCGAAGGGAGCCCTGCGGCTCGTCGCATCCTACGATTTTGCGAGAACCTCCGAAAGGCGGCGGTCGTCGCGGCTCAGCAGCACCAACAGCAGCGTGAGCGTCCGCAGGGCGTCGGGCAGCACGGCGCCGGCGACCGGATACCAGCAGCGTCCCGTCGGACCGCCGCCCAGGATGGCGCCGTGGGTGCGCATGGCGGCTGCCATCTCGGCGCGGCTCGCCGGACTGCGAACGACCTGGCCGCCCCAGGTGGCGATCTTTTCCGCCAGCGCTGGCGATGCGCCATCCTCCACGACCACGACCCCCTGCGGCTGTTCTGCCAGTAGATGGCTGGCCAACAGCAACAGCAGCGACTCCCCTGGAACGGCCCGGCCTTGTTCGTCCAGCAAACGGCAGCTTTCGCCGTCGTCGGCGATGTTGATGCCAAAATGGGCCTGCTGGTCGCGGACCTGCTGGCCCAGCCGGTCGTGGCCCGGCGGGCAAGGCAGCACACGGCAGGCGACCGTCGCGATGAGCGTCTGCAAACAGGTCCACACCGGCGCACAAGGGGTGTCGAGCACCCATCGCAGCGGGCGCAGAGCATGGTAATAGGCAGATAAGCTGGTCAGGTAGGACGCCTCGGCCTGGACGCGCCGCAATGCAGCGTAGCGGCGCGTGGGACGATCGGCGTCCGCCTGCGAGAGTTGCTCGATGGCGTCGAGCCACGGCCCGCGCGAGACCGGACAAGGCCCCGGGGCGAAGAACTTCAGTCCGACCTGTTGCGGCAGGCCGCTGGCGTTGCCCACCAGAATGCCGCCGCCGGCATCGAGTTGGTGGATGGCCAGCAGCAGGCAGGCGGCCGTGGCCGGGCCGATGTCCACCACCTCGCAACCGGCCCAGCGCAGGCCCTCGCCGACCATCGCCACCATGTTGGCGCCCAGCGGCCGGCCGTCGCCGGCGATCACCGCCAGCGGCGGGGACTGTCCCAAGTTTCGTCCGTCGTCTCCGGAGGAGACGCCGAAACTGGGACCGTCCCTTTCTGGCTCGCGCAGGCAGATGCCCAGGGCGGCCGCCATGCGACGGGCATCGACCGGCGTCAACTCATTCCCATAGACGCCGCTGACGCCTTCGTCGTGAAAACATCGCCGCAACAGGCCGCGGGGACGGACTTCGGCCAATCGTTGAACTTGTCGGGGCGAGAGCGTACCCGTGTCGGCCGCCTGCGGGCAGGTGCGGCACCCCGGATAAAACCGCGCCAAGCGGCCAAGGTGGACGGCCCGGCTGATGGAATAGCTCGTGCCCGGGCAGCGGTATTCTCCAGCGGGGTTGATGTTGTCGGACATGGCAAAAAACCCTAAGGCGTCGGAAGACAATTAACTACCGACTTTGTTCTGTAGGGAACGCCC
>CAYYBU010000639.1:0-2815 GCA_964469945.1 uncultured Planctomycetaceae bacterium | reverse complement strand
GTTCCGTTTTGCCAGCAGCGCCCGGAACGCCACGGAGGGCGTTCCCTACAGAGATCTCTCCTGGAATCACGAAACTCTATCTAGACAAGCCAGCAGTGGCACGCGGCGGAATTGGCAGATAAAATACAGCGTGATGGATGTATGGCCGTAATCCCCGGGCTGCTTCCCCATGCACGAACTGGCGATCGTCGAGGCGCTGATCGAACAGGTGCAGCGGGAAGTCCGCCGCGCCGGCCAGGCGGGCCGCGTGCTGCGCGTGGAACTGGCCATCGGCCGCCTGTCGGGCGTGCATTGCGACTGCGTCCGCTTCGCCTTCAAATTGCTCGCCCCCGGCACCATCGTCGACGGCGCCGCGGTCGAGATCAGCCAGCCCCGGGCGGTCTGCCGCTGCCGCGCCTGCGGGGCCGCCGTGGAGATCGACGACCTGGTGGTCGAGTGTCCGCGTTGCCAAAGTGCGGAGATTACCATTGCCGAGGGGCGGCAACTGCTTCTGCAAAGTATTGAAATCGAGGATGTCCCATGAAGATCGTCGCTGCCAAAAGTATTCTCAAAGCCAACGACCAGCTTGCCGCCGAGAATCGCGCCCGCTTCGACGCCGCCGGCGTGTTCGCGGTCAACCTCGTGGGCTCGCCCGGGGCCGGCAAAACGACCCTCCTGGAAGCCCTCTTCGCCGCCCTTCGCGGGCGGCTGGCGCCGGCGGTCATCGAAGGCGACATCGCCGGCTCGATCGATGCCGATCGCATCGAGGCCCTCGGCCTGCCGGTGGTGCAGATCAACACCGAAGGGGCCTGTCACCTCGACGCCAACATGATCGCCTCCACCATGCCGGCCTTCGATTTGGCCAGCCTCGACCTGTTGGTGATCGAGAACGTGGGCAATCTCGTCTGCACGGCCGGTTTCGACCTGGGCGAGCACTTGCGGATCGTCGTGCTCAGCACGAGCGAGGGCGACGACAAGGCGGTGAAGTATCCGGCCATTTTCCAGGGCTCCGACGCCCTGTTCATCACCAAGATCGATCTGTTGCCGCACGGCGATTTCCGCGTCGAGCGGATCGCGGCCGACATGAAGCGGCTGGCCCCGGCGGCGGCCATCTTCCAGGTTTCGGCCAAGCTGGGCCAAGGCATTGCCGAGGCGGCCCAATGGCTGGCGGGGAAGGCGGGGAAAGGATTCGTCGCCGACGTTTCAGGCCACTGACGTCCTGGACGTGGAGACGCAACCGTTCACAGGGCAGGGAAGAAGGGAACACAGTCCCCGCCCGCCCCGCGTCATCCTTCCTCTTCCACTGCTCCGCCCAGCGCCCGCGCGATCAAGCCGCGATCGAAAAAGTTGATCGACATGCCGGCGTCGACGACGATCCGTTGCGCGTTGACGCCGCTGGAACGCGGGCTCAACAGGAAGGCCGCCACCTGGGCCGCCTCCTCGGTTCGCACGGCCGCCTTCCGCGGAATCACCTGCTCGGCATAAAGATACGAATCCACGTAGCCGGGAATGCCGGCCGAGGCCGAAGTCTTCAGCAGGCCCGGGGCCACGGCGTTGAAACGCACGCGAGAAAACGCGCTGAACGACTTGGCCAGAAAGGCCAGCGAACTGTCCAGGGCCGCCTTGATGGGCCCCATGTAGCCGTAATTCTCGCTCGCCATTCGCGTGGTGGAAATCGAGATCGTCACCACCGAGGCATCGGCGTCCAAGAGGTCCTTCAATCCGTTGCACACGGCCAGCAGCGAAAAACAAGAGACATCGACCGCCCGCAAGAACGCCTGCCGGGACGTTTCGTGGAAGGGCTTGGGCCCGGCCGAGTAGTCGGCGAAGGCGATCGAGTGGACCAGGCCGTGAAATTTTTCGCCGCGGGCGGCCAGTTGGTCGTGCAGGCGGGTGATTTGCTCGTCGCGTTCGACGTCGCAGACGAACACTTCGGAATCGCCCAGCAGCTTGGCCACGCTCTGCCGCACCTGCTCGTTTTGCACGACGTACAAGCAGCGGGCGCCGGCCTCGCTCAACACGCGGCTGATGTGCCAGGCCACGCTCTTGCGGTTGGCCACGCCGAAGATCAGGATCGCTTTATCCGTAAGTTGCAGAAAGTCCATGATTTCTCTCGTATTCTATTGTATCCGGCACACTCCGTGTGCCGTTGCGAGTGGCACATGGAGCGTACCGGATACACTTGCTAAATAGAGTTTCGTGATTCCAGGAGAAATCTCTGTAGGGAACGCCCTCTGTGGCGTTCCGGGCGCTGCTGGCGAAACGGAACGCCACGGAGGGCGTTCCCTACACGGTTCGGTTGCGAGCCTCCTGAAATCACGAAACTCTATTTAGGCATTCCCATCCATCGTGACGGCGGTGCAGGCAAACTCGAAACGCACCGCCAGCTTGCCGTCCACGGTCACTTTGGCCTTCAAGAAAAAGGCGTCGGCCAGCCGCTCGACCAGTTCGACCTCCAGGCGAATGGTTTCGCCGGGCCGCACGATGCGTTTGAAACGCACGTCGTTCATCCGCGTGGCCACCGGCACTTTGCCCGCCGTGCCGGCCAGGTGCTGGGCCAGCAGGACCGCGCCGCACTGCATGGCGGCCTCGCAGAGCAGCACGCCCGGCACCAGGGGAAAGTTCGGATAATGACCGGCGAAGAAATCCTCCTTGCCGGAAAAGGTCTTGACGCCGACGATCCGTTGCGGCTCGCGTTCCAGGATCTCGTCGACCAGCAGGAAGGGCTCGCGATGCGGGATGGCGTCGTAGATCGACTGGCGCGACATGCTGTCTTTCTTTCGTATCCGGCACACTCCGTGTGCCGTTGCGGGCGGCACACGGAGTGTGCCGGATA
>CAYYBU010000638.1:0-2823 GCA_964469945.1 uncultured Planctomycetaceae bacterium | reverse complement strand
CCACCCGGTAGCGGCGGCCACAATGCTCCACCATCTCGCTCTCGAAGGAAAGGCCGCGGTTCTTGCCGGCCGGATCCAGTGTAGCCTCGATTTCCTGGCGGCTCTTGACCTCGACCCATTCTCCCGGCTGAAGGCCCAAGTCGCCCTTGGGCGGCTTGACCTGACTACCGCTCAAGTGACCTTGCAAGGGGCGGCCGAAAAGCCGGCGGACCTTGTTGACGACGGACCACCACAGCAGGTGGCTCAACCGCACGAGGGTCATTTCGCCGCCGGCCAGATCCTGCCAATAGGGACGTGGATGGTAACGTGGAAAGCCCCGCGTCAGGGCAAGCAACTCGGTCGATTGGCAAAAGAACCGACCATCTTTCGTGGTCGGCAGCTTTTCCACGCCCGCGCCCACGCCTGTCGGCAAGACCTCGGCCACAGCGGAGGATGGTTTGTCCGTGTTGGCCGCCGAGTCAGCGGCCTCGACCGGGCGGAGCCAAGCCTCTTTCCAAAAGATCAGGCATCCGCGCTGACAACCTTCGTGGGCGGCGCCGTCGCAGCGGACGTCCTCCAAGAAGACCGTGCCGCCGTCCGACATCTCTCGCAGGCCGTATCCCTCGACGCAAGTCTTTCCGGCCCGCCGAAAGACCCGATAACGTCGGCCGCAATAACGGGCCATCTCCGGCATGAAGGGCATGCCGTCCAACGTCCCCGCGGCGTCCAAACTACTCAGGATTTCGCCGAGAGTGCGAACTTCCACGACCTGGCCCGAACGATAGCCACAACAGCTCTCGGTTTGGTGAGGACATTCGGCACAAGTCATCGCTCACATCCTCCCTGAGGCGGGCTGGAGTCAACTTTTTCCGACGCGGATCTTATCTGGTCGATTATACCGGCGCGGTCGACCCCCCTATGATGGCATGACGTGCCGCCGCGCGTGCCGGGATTTCCTGGCGTCGCGGCAAGACGGTGGCACAGGTATCCCGCCCGTGCATCGATCCGCAGGCTGGAAGCCTGTGCTGCGATTGCTTCCCACCCCGTTGACACGGCGAGCGAAACAGTTTACGATGCCTCGTTTCGCTTGATTTCGCGAAGCGTGCCCAGGCGTGCGGTCCCCGCGGGGCCACGCCGTACAGGAGCAAACTCTGATGGCCGTCCCCAAACGCAGACATTCCAACGCACGGACCGGCACCCGTCGGGCCCACGATGCCAAGACCCCCCGCCACCTGTCCTACTGCACGCAGTGCAGTACGGCGGTGCCGCCGCACACGATTTGCCCGAAATGCGGGCATTACATGGGCCGCAAGATTGTTGACACGGAATGAGTAGAATTGCCTTTCTCTTTCCCGGGCAGGGTGCGCAGACCGTGGGGATGGGCCGGCGTTTGGCCGAGTCGCTCCCGGCGGCACGGCGGCTCTACGATCGGGCCGCCGAGGTGCTGGGCTACGATCTGGCCAAGCTCTGCTTCAGCGGGCCGGCCGAGACGCTCGATTCCACCGTCTATAGCCAGCCGGCCCTGTTCGTGACCAGCCTGGCGGCGCTGGAGTCGTTGCGGGCGCAATCGCCCGAGGTGGTGCTCGGCTGCGAGGCCGCGGCCGGTTTGAGCCTGGGCGAGTACACCGCCATGGTGTTCGCCGGCGTGATGGATTTCGAGGACGGGCTGTCGCTGGTGCAGCGGCGCGGGGCGGCCATGCAAGAGGCCTCCGACGCCACGCCCAGCGGCATGGTAAGCATCCTCGGGCTGGAACGCGTGCAGGTCGAGGCCTTGTGTGCCAAGGCCCGCCAAGGCGAAATCCTGGAAATCGCCAATCTGCTTTGTCCGGCTAATATCGCCATCTCCGGCACCAATGCGGCCTGCGAGCGGGCCGCTGAAATGGCCCAGTCCTTGGGTGCCATGAAGGCCGTCCCCTTGGCCGTGGCCGGGGCCTTCCATACGCAAATCATGCGGCCGGCCGACCAACGCTGTGCCGCGGCCTTGGCCGAGGTGCCCATGCGGGCGCCGAAGATCCAAGTCGTTTTCAATATCGACGCCCGACCCCACGACGACCCTGAGGACATTCGCCGCTTGATGGTCAAGCAGATCGTCCAGCCGGTGCTGTGGGAAGACTCGATGCGATACTTGTTGCAACAGGGTTTCGACCAGTTCTATGAGATCGGCCCCGGCCGCGTGTTGCGGGGGCTGTTGCGGCGCATCGATCGCAAGGTCGAGTGCCAGAGTATCGACGTGTGAACTGGACCCGTACACTCACGGAGGAAAAGACCTTGACAGAAACAATCACCAAACGGCTTTCCGTCGATCTAAGCGGGCAGGCGGCCTTGGTCACCGGTGCGGGCCGCGGCTTGGGACGCTGTATCGCCCGTACGCTGGCGGCCGCCGGCGCCAAGGTGGCCTGCATCGACATCAACCTGGAGACCTTGCAGGAAACGATCGACTGCATCCGGGCGGCCGGCGGCACGGCCGAGCCGATCGCCTGTAACGTCACCGACAGCCAGCGCGTCGGTGAGGTGGTCGACGAAGTGACCAAGCTCTGGGGGGGGCTGCAAATCCTCGTCAACAATGCCGGCATTACCCGCGACAACATGATCCTGCGGATGAAAGACGAACAGTGGGATGCGGTTTTGAATATCAACCTCCGCGGTACTTTTCTCTTCACCCGTGCGGCCGCCAAGCCGATGATTAAGGCGCACCGCGGGCGGATTATCAATATCGCCAGCGTGTCCGGGCTGATGGGCAACCCCGGACAGGCCAATTATTCGGCCTCCAAGGCGGGCGTCATCGGCCTCACGCGGACGGTGGCCCGTGAATTGGCGGGCCGCCAGGTCACCGTCAACGCGGTG
>CAYYBU010000637.1:0-2826 GCA_964469945.1 uncultured Planctomycetaceae bacterium | reverse complement strand
GATCCGTCCGCGGGCTAGCCCGCAAAACACGGAATAGTTGCTGGACCGGTGCTAATTGCTGGCGGAGTTGCTCGCAGTGCTCGCGGCTCTGCCATTTGTCGGTGGCCAGTTTGATCGCCCTGTGGATGTGGTCGCACAACTCCTGGGGGCGAAACGGTTTTTCCAGGAATTCGATGGCCCCGGCCTTCATGGCCTCTACCGCCATACGCACGTCGCCGAACCCGGTGATGATGATGGTCGGCAACTCGATCCCGCGGGCCAACAACTCCTTTTGCAACTCCAGACCGCTCATCCCCGGCATGCGAACGTCCAGCACCAGACAACCGGGACCGCTGGGCCGATAGGCCTCAAGAAACTCGCTGGCCGACCGGTAGGCGACGGCCTGCAGCCCGAGCAGGCCGACAAGCTCCTTTAGGGCGGCAATTATCGCCGGGTCGTCATCGATTAGGAATACGGTCGGTGTCATGGGTCGTCTCCTCGTTACGAGAGCCTCCCCCCCTTATCATAAAGCATAACACACGGCTTATCCCGCTCGGAAAAACGAGGTTCGCAGGTAAGGAAAAACCCACGGGTTTATTGATTTTCGCGTGGTAGAATACGTGGTGGTGGGAAGCACCACTTCTTGATGTGACGGTTATAACGCCGCTGACCGCGGAGCCCGCGCGATGGCAACAAATAATTCCGATCCACACCGACCGACAGCCGGTCAGCCGGAACGCTCCCAACCCGAGGAAACCGGACTGTTTGAAGGTAGCCTATTCACTGCCGAGCAGCGCAGCGAGTTGCTCCGCACCTGTGCCGCGAGTATGTTGGAACAGGCGAACCGGCTTGCCGAGGCCTTGCGGAAAAAGGACCGGCCGGCGTTCCACGATGCGGTCCACGCCCTGCACGGCACCGCGGCCGTTTATGGCTTCAACCAAGTGGCCGGCGCGGCGGGCCTCTTGGAGCACCAACTGGACGAGGGGAAAGAGTTCGAGCCACTGCGGGCGGCGGCCCTGGAACTGGTGGACCTCTGCCAGCAGACGGCCCGCCCCTGGCTCGGCGGACCGGTAAGCGAATGAAGTTGCTTAACCCGGATTATTCACGCCCGCATGGAAGCCTGAAGCGCAAGCGAGGGACAGACAACGGGTTATCCTCGCTTGCGCTTCGGGCTTCAAGAATACACACTGCACCCTCACCCCCGGCCCATGAATAATCCGGGTTAACTTCCCTGCATTTTCGGGAACATGTCGCGCACCATGCTAATCGCGGCCGGGCCCACCAGGATGACGAAAATGCCTGGAAAAATGAACAGCACCAGCGGAAAGATGAGCTTGACGGCGGTCTTGGCCGCCTTTTCTTCCGCCAATTGCCGGCGGCGTGTGCGCATCGATTCGCTTTGCACGCGGAGCGCCTGGGCGATGCTGGAACCGAACTTGTCGGCCTGGATGAGCACGGCCGCCAACGCCCGCAAATCGGAAACCCCCGTGCGCACGCCCAGTTCATGCAGGGCGTCGGCCCGCCCGCGGCCCATTTGCAGTTGGAAATTGGTCAGGGCGAATTCCTCGGCCAGCACGCGGTAAGTCCGCTTCATCTCGTCGCTGACCTTGCGCATGGCATGATCGAGTCCCAGTCCGGACTCGACGCAAACCACCATCAGGTCCAGCGCATCGGGCAGGGCGTGGAAGATGGCCTCCCGGCGGCTCTTGCCCAGGAAGCCGACGACCAAGTCGGGCAAATAGAAAAAGATCATGGCCAACACGGCGGTGGTGAGCAAGGCGTTCTTCTGGAAACCCAGGAAGGTCACCGTGGCGCCGCCGCCGAGAAACACGGCCGCCAGCAGACCGAACAGTTTCAGCCCCAGGAACACGGCCCCCGCCCCATCGGTGCGAAAGCCGGCGTTGGCCAGCCGCGTTTTCAGCTTGCCGATCTCGGCTTCGCTCTTGGGTTGCAGCGGCCGGGCCAGCGCGGGGCCGGCCCTTTCCAGCACCTTGGTCATGGCGTCGGAACGCTTCAAGATGGCGTCGCTCTGCTCCGTACGGCGCACGCGCGGATGCTTCAACTCGGCCAACCGCGCCACGGCCCGCGGCTTATTGGCGGCCAACAACCCCAGGAGCCACCAGGCCAGCGTGGCAAACATGCCGAACAGCGCCAGTGGCATCACTTGCTCGAAGTTCGGCAGATAAGTGGCAAGCATCACGGCGCCTTACACTTTGATATTGACGATCTTGCGGATCACCAAGGCCCCCAGAACCTGCAAGAAAATGGCCACGGCCAGCATTTTCTTGCCCATCGGGTCGGTGAACAACAACGAGACGTATTTGGGATTGAACTGGTAAACGGTGATGAACAACACCAACGGCAAGGCCAGCAGGACGATGCCCGAAAGCCGCCCTTCGCCGGTCAACGCTTGTACTTGCCCCCAGATGCGGAAGCGATCGCGAATCAGGCTGCCGATCTTGTCGAGAATCTCGGCCAGGTCGCCGCCCGTCTGCCGCTGCAAAACGACGGCGGTGATGAAGAACTTCAGGTCGAGGTTGGGGAGCCGCTGGCCGAGGCTCTGCAGGCTCTCTTCCATGGGAATTCCCAGGTTCTGTTCCTCGAACACGCGACTGAATTCCTTGCCGATCGGCGCCCCCATCTCGTTGCCGACCATGTTGAAGCCGAAGGCCAGGCTCTGGCCGGCGCGCAACCCGCGAGAGAGCATTTCCAAGGCGTCGGGCAACTGGGCGGCAAAATTTTTCAGCCGCTTCTTGCGCCGCAGCAACACCCAGCTCAAGGGCAGACAGCCCAACACCACTCCCACCACCGGCGCCAACAGCGGATTCAGTTTCAAAACCAGCGTCG
>CAYYBU010000636.1:0-2838 GCA_964469945.1 uncultured Planctomycetaceae bacterium | reverse complement strand
TGCGCGGGCCCGTGCCCATGTGGGTGCAGTGATGGCCGCTGATGCTGCCAGCCGTCAAGGTTCATTATCGCAAGTTTTCGGGCCAAGTCAACAACAATCTTGGCAACAATCCGATGGAAAACGCCCGGAAAAGCCGGGGAAAACGGGACATGACACCACATTCCTACTGCGGTTGCCATGTTGTCGCCCCTCGTTTCGCCCCTGTTTCACCGTTGTTTGCCGGACCCGCCCGCCCCCGCAACGTGCAATGAAACCGGACGCTATGCGCCGTTGCGGCCCCCGTCACAAAGTCGCCGCGAAGTGCCCCCGGTTTCGCCGGGGTGCCACAGACTCCCAGTGAAAGCGCGTTTCCTGCCTTGGCGGTTCTAAGTCTTCTCCTTGTGGCTTTGTTCAAGCCGTCCCGCCCGGTCGCGCAGCACGCGGCGAGCCTTTCGCAACCACCACCTTGTTGATACGAGGAACGCCCTGGTCTGCGTTTGACGCTGACGCCGCGTCTGCACCCGCAGAACCTTATCCACTCTTTGTACAACTGATCTTGTCGCGGAAACAATCGCAAGAGTGACCGTGCGGCTTCGCTCTCTCCACCGCCGCAAAGCCTCCGCCCGCTTCCTTTCCCGCTCCGCCTTCTCCCATGCCAGCCGTTTTTCCTGCTCCTCCCTCACTGCTGCCCACCGCTTTTCCCGCTCTTGCCTCTCCGCTGCCAACAACGCCTCTAGTTCCCGTGCCCGCTGTTGCCTTTCCAGGGCCAAACGCTCGTTCTCCGCAGCCCACTGCCTTTCCCGCTCTTGCTGCTCAGCGCGTTGCTCCGGCGTCAACGCCACCGGCCTTCCGCATTGCGGGCAAGCCTCGGCGAATCTTGAAACGGAGTTGCCGCAGTCAGGACAAGGAAAGAGATCCGCCATGCCTAACTCCCTCCCGCACCGGACGGCCGCTCCGGCGTCAATAGGTATTTGCATTTCGGGCACACGGTCGCAAGCCTTGAAACGTGGTGGCCGCAGTGGGGGCAGGGGAAGAGATTCGGATTCGTGGGGCCACCGCTTGGCGATTCGTCTTCCCGCTGTAAATCGAGCTTCCGTCGGTCCAGCCGAAGCTGAACGATGATCTCGGCCACGGCCAGCAGCAAGGGGCCAACAAAGAACGCCAGCCCGATGTAGTACCAGCCTTGGTGGCCTGCTTCGCTATTTGGCCAATCCTGACTCCAATTTGTGGTGACGAAATGGCACCCATCAATGAACAGCACAGCGCTTGACAAAACACCGCAACAGAGGAGGAAATGCGGCAAGGTGAAGTCCGGTGGTGGCGGCGGTGTCTGTTTCATGGTTGGCTCCTTGGTTGCCGAAACCTCGCGACCGGCGGCGTGTCGCGTGTCGGTGCTGGCGCTCCCGGCAACCCCGCCCAGGCCACTCGGCCGCCGCTGTCGCAATGATGCGGGGCAGTGGTGTCTGGTTGCTGCCCGTCTACTGTTCCGCCGACCCACCCAAACTACGCCCTCCGTCGCCGGGTAGCAAGTAGCGCGGCTCGCGGTGGCCAGTTGTCCCGATGCTGCATAGATACCCCACCATGCGTTGCCGGAGAACCATTCGATTTCCATCGCCGCGAGCCATTACATTCACCGCCATCTATTTTAGCCACGGGGGACCGGTCCCGCCGCCGCCCGTCCACCCCCCCGAATGGACGAATTCTTGCAAGAGGGGAAAAGCCGCGAGAAGGCCGGAAACGCAGTATTCCCCCCATAGCCACGGCTGCGTTTTGAAATTCGTCGCCGTCCTGGTCGGTCGTGGTGGCCATGATCGGTTGTGCGTCTTTGTCGCTCATGTTGTTGCTCCTACACTTCCATTGGCACACTTCGTACACTTCGTGTATCTATGGATTTTGTTGTTGTTTTGAGTGGCAATGTTCGGCGTGAAGGATGCCAACCGAAGAATGCCAACTTCCCATAGAATGCGAAGTGTGCCAGGGTGCTAAGGTGGTATCTTTGGCATTCATTGGTCGTCCTGGGGGTGCGGTAATACCCACTTCCACACTGCACCTTGCCCGAAGCCTTCACGGAAGGAACGGACTTTCAACGCCTTTTTCGCCCGCTGCAATGTCCGGGACTTCAGCCCACCGGCCTTTGCCCTTTCCTCAATGACGGTGCTTTCGATGGGGCCGGCCACGAGTTGCTGCTGAAGGAACTCTATGGCACCAGCTTTCTCACTGTCGCCCTGGTCGTCGGGACGTAGGGCGTCATCTGCTGTGACGTTGACGGCCGCCTTCTCCCACGCGAGGTGTGGCACACCAGCGTCATTGGCAACGATGCGATAGGCGAGGCCGCCCTGGTCCGGTGCCAGGTTGTTCTTCAGCGGCAGCAGCAGCCGGCGGTCTGCGTCGTCCTTATCGCGTGCCACAAGCCACGCGGCACGTACCGCGGCCACAAATGCGACGCTGCCCATTGACCTGTGCAGGGCGGGCCCGCTGCCCTTGTTCAAATGGTTCACACCGATGATGGCAATGTTGTGCCGCTGTGCCAGTTCGGCCAGCGGTGCCAGCACGCCCCGAACTTCGGCGTTCTTGTGCGAGTCCACTTGGTCCAGGTAGGCGGTGATCGGGTCCAGTATGATCGCCTTCACGTCGGTAAGCTTCTTCAGCATGGCGTCGATGGCTGGTAGGTCCCGCTGCAACGAGAAGTGACGCTTGGTAATCGTCTTCGTTGACCCGTATCCCTGAATTCCTTCCAACACATGGACCCGATTCAGGTCGGCCCCCGCTGCCTCGACCCCGCGTATCTCCTCGCCGAGGATCAAAAAATTCGCCGAGAGGATGCTCGGCGCTATGGAAGGTGTCATTTCAGCCCCCGAT
>CAYYBU010000635.1:0-2838 GCA_964469945.1 uncultured Planctomycetaceae bacterium | reverse complement strand
CATCTTGGTCATGTTGCGGACGTTGTTGGAGTGGATCATGGCCGTGTGGCGGAAACCGTGCTCGGCGCGCTTGGCCTTGGCGATGGCGTCGTCGATGTCGCGGGCCCGGACGAAGGGGACGAAGGGCATCATCTGCTCGACCGGTACAAAGGGGTTCGACTCGTCGGTCTCGCCGAAGAGCAGTTCCACGTTGGCGGGCACGGTCTTGCCGATGCCGCGGGCCAGCACGGCCGCGTCCTTGCCGAGGAAATCGCGGGCCGGCACGTCGTGCTTGTGCTCGCCCTCGCCCACGCTCGCGATGGCCACCTTGGTGAAGGCGTCCACTTCGTGGGCGTTCAGTCGCACGGCGCCGGCGCGATCCATAGCCGCCATCAAAGCGTCGAACACCTGCTCGACGACGAACACCTCTTTCTCCGAAATGCACAACAGGTTGTTGTCGTAGGCCGCGCCGGCAATGATCGAGCGGGCGGCGCGATCCAGATCGGCCGTCTCGTCGACGACCACGGGCGGGTTGCCCGGGCCAGCCACGACCGCCCGCTTGGCCTGCTGCATGGCCGCCCGCGCGACGGCCGGGCCGCCGGTCACGCACAGCAGCGCTACGTCGCGATGCCGGAAGATGGCGTCGGCCGTCTCCAGCGTGGGCTCGGTAATCACGCAGATCAGGTTGTCGATGCCCAGGTCGCGGAAAATGGCCTCGTTGAAGCGGCGCACGCCCTCGGCCGCCACGCGCTTGCCGCTGGGATGCGGATTGATCACCAGCGTGTTGCCGGCGGCGATCATGCTGATGGCATTGCCCGTGATCGTCGGCAGCGAGTGCGTCACCGGCGTGACGGCGCCGATGACGCCGAAGGGGGCATGTTCGATGACCGCCAGGCCGTGGTCGCCGCTGAAGACCTCGCTACGGAGGAACTCGACGCCCAAGGCCCGCTCGCCGAGGGTCTTCAGTTTCTCGATCTTGTGCGCCAGGCGGCCGACCTTGGTCTCTTCCATCTCCATCGTGCCCAGCTCGACGCACTGCTCGATCGAGATGCGGCGGATATGGTCGATGATGCGGCGGCGATCCGCGATGGTCATGGTCGAGAGACGCTCGAAGGCCTCGCGGGCCGCCGCCACCGCCGAATCGACGCAGGTGAACAGGCCGAAGCGGCCCTCATGGCCGTTGCCGTTGCTGCCGGCGACGCCGTCGGGGCCCAGCCGGGCCAGCACTTGTTGAACCACATTGCGTATCAGCGTTTCATCAATTTGCATGATCGTTGTTGCTCGTTAATGTATCCGGCACACGCCGTGTGCCGCCGTACTCCTCACGCTCCGCCGTGAGGGATTGCATCACGACGGAGCGTGAGGAGTACGGAAGTTATTGTTTGCTGTAGACACAGGCGTGCTCGACGTGGACCGTATCCACGATGCCGATAATCACGGTGTCCACGGGAAGGTTCTTGGTTTCCGGGGTCAGCCGCGCGCTGGACCCCTGGGTAATCAACACGAATTCGCCCTCGCCGGCGCCGACCGTATCGACCGCCACCAACGAGCGGCCGGTCGTGACCAAAGCGTCGCGCGTCTTCGGCTCCAGCCGGTAGGGCTCAACCATCAGCAGCTTATGGCCGGTCATGGAAGCGACCTTCTGCGTGGCGACCATCGAACCGGTGACTTTGGCTATGAACATGATTCACGCGCCTCTTAGCAATTGTGCGGCCTGGCGGGCGACCACCAGTTCTTCGTTCGTAGGCACCACCCAAAGCTGCGTGCGGCTGGCCGGCGCGTCGATGCGCGCTTCACCCTGGACCCGGCCGTTGGCCTCGGCGTCGAGCACGATGCCCAGTTCCGCCAGGTCGCGGCACACGGCCGCCCGGAAAGCGCTGCGGTTCTCGCCGATGCCGCCGGTGAAGACGATGGCGTCGGCCCCGCCCAACTCTACCAGGAACGCGCCCAGGTAGTGCCGCACGCTGGCCGTAAAGACCTCCACGGCCAACCGCGCCCGGGCATTGCCCGCCGCGGCCGCTTCCTCGATGTCGCGGAAGTCGTTGCTCACGCCGCTGAGTCCCAACAGGCCGCTCTGGTTGGCCAGCACGTCGAGCACCTCGGTCAGCGATTTGCCGGTGCGTTCCATCACCAGCGGCAGCACGAAGGGATCGAAATCACCGCAACGGTTGTTCTGCGGCAAGCCGCTTTGCGGACTGGCGCCCAAGCTGGTGGCCACGCTTTGGCCGTTGCGGATCGCGCACAGCGAACTCGATCCGCCCAGGTGGCAGGAGATGATTCGCAGGTCCTTGCGGCCCAACAGTTCCGCGGTGCGCTGGGCGATATAACGATGGCTGGCGCCGTGGAATCCCCAGCGCCGCACCAGGCATTGTTCGGCCCACTCGTAGGGCACCGCATAGAAACGATTGCGGTCGGGAATGGTGGCGTGAAAATCGGTCTCGAAGGCGGCCACCAGCGGGAGCTGCGGAAACTTCTCACCCAAGAGCCGCATGGCCTTGATATACGGCCCGTTGTGGGCCGGGGCCACCCGCAACACCCGCTCCATGGCGCAGAGCACCTCGGGCGTCACCCGCTGCACGCCGGAGACGGTCCCGCCGTGGACCGTTTTGAAGGCGATCGCCGAAACTTCCGCGGCATCCTTGAGACAGCCGAATTCCGCGTCCGTCAATTGCGCCAGGCAGTGATGCACGGCCGCGGCATGGTCGGCGACGCGGAGCACCTGTTCGCGCTTGCGACCGCCGATCTCCACGGTGCATTGACTCTCGGCGGAACCAATGCGCTGGATGCCACCGCGCGCGAGCTGCCGCTGGCTGTCCATGTCGAACAGCCGGTACTTGAAGCTCGTCGAACCGAGGTTGG
>CAYYBU010000634.1:0-2842 GCA_964469945.1 uncultured Planctomycetaceae bacterium | reverse complement strand
GTGCGTTCCATTCGCTTTCGTCGCTCCATCGTTTGACGTAACGCGCACATGGTAGGATGGGAAAGGGGACATCACTGATATTGGCAAGCGGGGAAAGATCGACGGTGACCGCAAGTAGCGAACGTGCGACAATCAGTGATGGCCCCTTTGTGCGTCCAATGGTAGTGCGACCGAAGGGGACAGTCCCATTTTCGTGGCCTCCTGCCACCAAAATCGGGACAGTCCCCCTAAAACATCCGTGTTCGATCCGTGTTCATCCGTGGCTAAGTCATTGACGTGTTCCCAGTTTCCCGCGCACGGCGGCGATGAACTCGGGCGTGGTGCCGCAGCAGCCGCCGATCAGGCCGGCGCCGGCCTCCACCAGCGCCGGCACGTAGGCGGCAAACTCGGCGGGCGTTTGACTGTAGACCGTTTGGCCCTCATGCATCTCCGGCAGGCCGGCATTGGCCTTGATCCAAACGGGCCGTTGCGTGGCGGCGTGCAGGCGGCGGCAGATCTCGACGAAACCGGCGATGCCCTGGCCGCAGTTGGCGCCCAGAAGGTCGGCCCCGGCGGAGAGCAGTTGCTCGGCCGCCTGCTCGGGCGTGGTGCCCATCATGGTGCGGTCCTTCTTGGCTCCCGAATCGAACGTCATGCAGGCCACCACGGGCAGGCCGGTTTCCGCGGCCGCAGCGACGGCCAGCGCGGCCTCGGCCGGATCGGACATGGTCTCGACCACAATGCCGTCGGCGCCGGCCGTCGCCATAGCTTGGGCCTGCTCGGCAAAGGCCGCGCGGAGTTGGTCTTCGCCGACATCGCCCATCATCAGGACCACGCCGCTGGGCCCCATCGAGGCGAAGACCGGGGCCCGGCCCGCCGCGGCCCGCCGCGAGATGGCCACCCCCGCCTCATTGACGGCCGCCACCCGGTCAGCCAGTTCATGCCGGGCCAAGATAAAGCGATTGGATCCGAAGGTGTTGGTGAGGATCACCTGGCTGCCGGCCTCGACGTAGGCCCGGGCGACCTGCTCGACCCGTTCCGGTTGGGTCAGGTTCCAGGCGTCCGGGCAGGCCCCCAGCGGCAAACCACGTTGTTGCAATTGCGTTCCCCAGGCCCCGTCGGTGGCCACCGTTCCGGCGGCGAGGAGTTTTTCCAGTGTCGAATGCATCATTTTTTGTCCTGTGGGTATCGGCTTATTGTAAACGCTCCCGTTCGCCGGCAACAGGCGTAACCGTTCACAGGGCGGGGAAGAAGGGGACAGGTCCATGTTTTCGGACTACGTCCTCCCGGTAAATCGCCCCGAATGGCCGAAAAATGGACCAGTCCCCGCCCGCCCCGTGAACGGTTACGCAACAGGCACATGGCAACAAATTTTCGCCGCTTTACTTGACAGTGGCGAGGGCGAAGCATACCATTCTCCGCGTTCTTGTATTCCACAAAAGTATCCGGCACACTCCGTGTGCCGTTGCTATCGGCGGCACACGGAGTGTGCCGGATACATTAAGATCCAAAACCACAGCACGGGTATTCATGGCGATTGCAACGAATCTTGGTTTTCCACGGATCGGCGCCCGGCGCGAGTTGAAGCGGGCGGTCGAGGGTTTCTGGCGCGGCGAGGTCGAGCCGGAGGAACTGCAAGCGATCGCCAAACGCCTTCGCCAGCACCATTGGCGATTGCAGTGCGACCTGGGGATCGAGCATGTCCCCTGCGGCGATTTCTCGCTCTACGACCACATGCTGGACACGGCGGCCATGGTGGGCGCGATCCCCCGCCGCTTCCGCGCCGGCGGCACGGAAATCGATCTGCCCACGTATTTCGCCATGGCCCGGGGCACCGACCAGTTCGCCCCCCTGGACATGACGAAGTGGTTCGACACCAATTATCATTACCTGGTTCCGGAGTTCGAGTCGCGGCCGTCGTTGCGGCTCACCTCGACCGCCGTCATCGACGCCTTCAACGAAGCCTTGGCGCTGGGCATCCGCACGCGGCCCGTGCTGGTGGGTCCGGTCACGTTCCTGCTGCTGGGCAAGAGCAAGGCGGCCGACGTGCAGCCGCTCGGGCTGCTGGATCGCTTGTTGCCGGTGTATGAAGAGGTGCTTCGCCGGTTGGCCAAGGCGGGGGCCCAATGGATCCAGATGGACGAGCCCGTTTTGGCCCTGGATTTGCCCGTCGAGGCGCTGGCGGCGCTGCGGACGGCCTATGCGCGGTTGGCCGACGTGTCGCCGCAGATCAAGATTTGCCTGGCCACGTATTTCGGTCCCTTGCAGGAAAACCTCGCCACGGCCATGCAATTGCCGGTGGCCGCGGTGCATCTCGACCTGGTCCGCGGTCCGCAACAACTGGAGCAGGCGTTGGATCTGGCCGGCCCACAGGAGATGCTCTCCCTCGGCGTCGTCAACGGCCGGAACATCTGGCGGGCCGATCTGTCGCAGGCCTTCGCGGCGTTGGAAAAAGCCGCCCAGCGGCTGGGATCGGAGCGGCTCATGGTGGGCCCCTCCTGCTCGCTCTTGCACTGCCCGATCGACTTGGACTAGGAAGACGGCCTCGACGGCGAGCTCAAGGGCTGGCTGGCCTTTGCCAAGCAGAAGCTGGGCGAGATCGCCCTATTGACCCGCGGACTGAACGAGGGTCGGCCGGCCATTGCCGACGCCCTGGCGGAAAGCCGGGCGTCGCTGGAGCGTCGCCGCGGGTCGCCGCGCATCCACCGGCCCGAGATCAAGCAGCGCTTGGCGGCCGTGGACGCCAAGATGCTCCAGCGCAAGGCCCCCTTCGCCCAACGGCGCAAGGCGCAGCAGGCGGCCTTGCAACTGCCGCGGTTGCCCACCACCACGATCGGCTCTTTCCCGCAGACCAACGAGGTTC
>CAYYBU010000633.1:0-2845 GCA_964469945.1 uncultured Planctomycetaceae bacterium | reverse complement strand
CCCCAATCGCCGGGGTAGAGACCGAACTCGTGCTGCAAGCTCACCACGTCGCAGGGGCCGTCGTTGACCACTTCCGCGGCGAAGCGGTAGGCATCCGCGCGGCTGTTGTCGATGACGTGAACCACGCGCGGGTCCCGGTCGCAGCACGAACGCGTTTTCTGGATGGCCGCCACCGCCGACACCGGCTCGCCCGCCGCCATGTCCACGGCATCGGCCGAGTCCCGGGTAAAGGTTGCCAGTCCGCACTCTTCGGGCGGATAGGTCGAGACGAAAAGGGGTCGAACGGTATTCAAAAGTCACCTCCTGTGCTGGTTTTTCATGGGTCGAGATCGGACTAGAGGAGCGGGTTGTCGGCAGGACCGGCAAGGGCGAGGTCAAAATCGATGCGCTCTTCCTTGGCGGCTTGCCGCAATTTGCCCAGCGCCCGCATCTGGAGCTGTCGGATCCGTTCCTTGGTTACGCCCATTGCGGCCCCCACTTGCTTCAACGTGAGTGGCTCCTGGCCGCGGGTGAGGCCAAAGCGGCCCGTGATGATCTGCTGCTCCCGCGCATCGAGCCCGCTGAGGAGCCCTTTCACGCGCGACTCCCGCTGGATCTGCGCCGACTCCTGCTCGTGCTGGTCCGTTCGCACGTCTTCGGTGGTGGCGAACATCTCCGAGGTGCTGCTGTGGTAGTGGTCGCGATAACGAAGCATGGCAGGGATGCTGCGGGCGAAGTTCCTCATGATCGCCCAACTGGCGTAGGTGCTGAAGCGGTTGCCCAGCGAAACATCGAACTTTTCTGCCGCCCGCATCAAGGAAAGGTTCCCATCGCTGACCAGCTCGAAGAAGTCTCCCGCCGGACCGACGTAGCGTTTGGCGATCGAGACCACCAGGCGAAGGTTGGCACGAATGATCTGGTTCTTGGTCGCGACCGACTCGTGGTACAGAGTCTCGATCTGGTCCATGAGGCAGCGCTGGGGCTCGTCCGCAGCGAGTGTTTCGCGGAGCTTACGTGCCAGGTACTTGAGGTAATTCATCTTGCGAAACAGATGCGCCTCTTGCGCCCGCGTCAGCAGCGGCACCTCGTAGAGGCTGGCCAGGTACGCAGGCAAACCGCTTGGCCGCCGCGGCTCCTTCGTCGGCCGATCGCTCTCCGGCAGCGGGCCCAGGAGGTCGCGGGCCCCGTCTTTCGGAGGCAGCAAGGCGAACTGTTCGTCGCCCAAGGAACCCAGCGGGAGTTCCATGATCCGTGCGGCGCGCATCTCGTTGATGATGCAGTGGATGGCCGGGCGGGTCTGGCAGAAGCGCCGAGCCAGCGCCTCGATCGACTCGCCACGGCAATGTTCCTGGTAAACCTGCCGCTTCGTCTCGCTCGGCAGGGGGCCGTGGTTGTACGGAAAGATCGCCGTGTCTGGATGCTCCCGGTCGAAGCGATTGAACGTGTCTCGAATTGTTTCCATGCTGCGGCCGGTCTCTTGGACAATTTGCTTGCTGACGTCTGCGATACCGCCGCCTGCCCGGGCCAGACACTGCGCGCGTTCGATGATCTGCGTGCGTTGCTGGTCGGTCAGCCGGCTGAACTGGGCGCCGCGGCGCACCCGCTCCGCGTTGTCGGCCACGAAGCGATCCACGGAACTTTGCAGGAAGCCGATCCGCCGGCGGCCGTCGCACACGAATTGCCGGCCGATCAGCCCCTGCCGGCGCCATCGGGAAACTGTTTTCTTCGATACGCGAAACTGTTGGGCCAATTCGTCCAGCGTCAACATGCGATCAGCGACCGTCGGGGCAGCCGCCCTCGTCGCGGCGCTGAAGTGCTCGGTGACCATGGTTGCTTCTCCTCGTTGCTGGTTGTGACGGTCGCGAACCCAGGAAAACAAAAAAAGCCGACGTGGTCGAACGCCCTGAGGCATTCGACCACGTCGGCTTACTCTTCAACGAGCCCCCCGGCCAAGCCGAGTTGCTCTTTAGCTAGTCATCCGACAAATTCAAACCCACTGCTCGAATCAGCCGCAGAACTCTCTCCGCGACCCACTCGATTGCTTGATTATATCGCGCAGCCTGCGGAATGCAAGTAGACTCACCAAATGGGGTAGACCGCCCCGATCAACACCGTATCGTATAGATGAAATCCTTTGTGCCCCCGATAGACCCCCAGGCCCCCGACGCCGACCAGAAGCAAAACGACCACGACCAATAAAACGTTCATGAGGAATCCCTCCGCAATGACTTGTTTGTAAGAACATTTCCTCACGGCGACAGCCCTTCCACAACCTGTGGAGCGCTATCCGGCCGCACGGGCTGCTCGCGGCGCCGCAAGAGCGGCTCGATCAGCAGCCGGACCTGCTGCTGGGCCTCCGCCAAGGTGGCCACGACATGCGTTGTGGCGCCGCCGGCGATGCGCGTCGTCGCCTTGCCCAGATCGCCGCGTGCGTCCCACAACCCCACTACCACGGGCACGTCCGGAAATCGACTGCGCGTGTGCTTGCACAGATGGCGTGCATGCATCACGGCGGCCGGAGGCGTGGCGGAAATACACACCACGTCGGGTTTGCGTCTCTCGACCAGGTCAACCACCTCGCTGACCGCGGTCGTAAATGGGACCGACTGCACAAGACACTGGTTCGTCGCCAACAACTGCGTCAGCATCATGCCGGCGATTTCATCCGCCTCGTCGCGAGCGGGCAAGCAGAGGATGTAAGGTCGCGGCGGATTGCCATCCTCAAGGGCCTCTTTCAGCGGCACGGGATGCTGGCCCTCGCCGCTTTCGTGAATCATCTCCGTCAGGCTCTGCAAGATGAACTTGTGCCGCCCCTCGTCCAGTTCGCCGCGATGCCAGTCGGTTTCGGCCAAAGCCAGCGCCGGGA
>CAYYBU010000632.1:0-2850 GCA_964469945.1 uncultured Planctomycetaceae bacterium | reverse complement strand
GTACAAGGCGGGCAAGGTGGAATTTCGCAACGACGCCGGCGGCAACGTCCACGCCGTGGTGGGGAAGGTCAGCTTCGAGGCCCCCAAGCTGACGGAGAACATCGCCGCCTTCATCCAGCACGTGACCAACATGAAGCCCGCGTCGGTGCGCGGCCAGTATATCAAAGGCATGTCCATAAGCGCCACGATGAGCCCGGGCATTCGCATCCAGCCGAGTTGAGCGGAGTTTTTCAGCGATGAGCAAGTTCGTCAAGAATCTGATTACCGAGCACCTCCGCGACCGCTTGCAGGACGTCGACGACGCCCTGTTGGTCAACGTGGTGGGAATGGATGCCAACAGCAATCACCGGCTGCGGAACGAGTTGGCGTCGAAGAACATTCAACTGTTGATGGTCAAGAACAGTTTGGCGGCGCGGGCCATGAGCGGCACGCCGCTGGCCAACATGTTCGACGGCGTCGGCGGCTGCACGGCCATTTGCTGGGGCAGCGAAGACATCGTCAGCCTGGCCAAGGAAATCACCCGCCTGATCAAGAGCGACAAGTTCAAGCCGCTGGAAGCCCGCGGCGGGGTGATGGATGGCGAGCAGCTCACGGCGCCGCAGGTGACCGCGGTGAGCAAGTGGCCCAACCGCACGGAGCAGTTGAGCATGCTGGTGGGGCAGATCCTCAGTCCGGGCGCGCGGTTGGTGAGCCAACTGACGGCCGTGGGCGGGGCGCTGGCCAGCCAGATCGAGCAGAAGGGAACGCCGGCGGAGGGCGAGGCCGAGGCCGAGGAGGCGCCAGCCGTGCCAGCCGCAGCAGAACAAGCGGGCGGCCCGGAGGCTGCCAGCGCGTAAACGTATCACTGACAACGTCATGTGACTGACCACGTAATGTGTTTGCCGGCGACCGATCACCGCAAGGATCGCAGCCGTCGGCGCCAAGGCGAGAAAGGACCGATTTGCGATGGCGACAGTTGAAGCACCCCGCACGTTTTCCCCTAAGGCCCAGGACTTGGGCGAGAAGATCGTGGGTTTGACCCTGAAAGAGGCCAAGGAACTCAGCGATTACCTGGAAGAGGTGCATGGCATCAAGCCGGCCGCCGGCGGCGCGGTGATGATGGCGGCGCCCAGTGATGGCGGCGCTGCCGCGGCCCCGGCCGCGGAGAAGACCGAGTTCGACGTGATCGTCGAGGCCTATGGCGACGGCAAGAAGATCGGCGTGATCAAGGTGGTCCGTGCCGCCACGTCGCTGGGCTTGAAAGAAGCCAAGGACCTGGTCGAGGGCGTGCCGGCCAAGATCAAGGAAGGCCTCTCCAAGGCCGACGCCGAGAAACTCAAGAAAGAATTGGAAGAGGCCGGCGCTACGGTTTCCATCAAGTAGCGTCCGAGCAGGCCGCAACTCCTTTTTTCTCCCCCAAGGACCTCCCTGACCCAGGGAGGAGGAACGTCTTGCGCGGGCAGAAACGGTTCGATCTATTTGGTATCTCACAACTCCCGGGGATCCGGTCGCGTCCGGCTTGCGCCTGTCGGGCGCTTGCCCGCCAGACCGGCTCTCGGGGGATTTCTCTGTCTCGTTCAGGAAGGTGATCTCTATGGCTACCGCCGCCCAACGACGCCTCCAGCCCAAGGAAATCCGTCGCTTCGGCAGTCAACGCTATCCCCATGCCATGCCGGATCTGACCGAGATCCAGACGCGCAGCTACGCCGCGTTCCTGCAGCAGGAAGTGGCCCCGGCGGCGCGTCTGGATCAAGGCATCGAGGGGGTGTTGCGGGAAATTTTCCCCGTCGAGAGCTACGACAAGACGCTGCGGCTGGAGTACGTCCGCTACGAACTCGGCAAGCCCCGCTATGAGCCCGACGAATGCCGCCAACTGCGGCTGACTTACGGGCGACCCTTCAAAGTCTGGCTGCGCCTGACCAAGGAACAGCCCGTGGAAGAGGAAGTCTACCTGGGCGACATCCCCATCATGCTCGGCGGCGGCGAGTTCATCATCAATGGCGCCGAGCGCGTCGTGGTCAGCCAGTTGCACCGCAGCCCGGGGGTCGATTTCGTCATGGAAATCGAGGGCACCGGCGATCGCCGCCTGCATAGCTGCCGCATCATTCCGGAGCGGGGAAGTTGGATCGAGTTGAACGTCACCCGCAAGGAAAGCCTGGCGGTGCGCATCGACCAGAGCGGCAAGTTCTCCATCATGACGCTGCTGCGGGCGATGGATCCGCGCTATGGCCAGGACGCCGATCTGCTGCGGGTCTTCTATCCCTCGGAGATGGTCAAGGTCGTCGACGGCCGTAGCGTCGCCAAGATCGAGGGCAAGCTGGCTGTCGGCGACGTGGTCTATCCGTCGGACAGCCCGCGGGCCGGGGAAATCCTCGTCGAATGCGGCCAGAAGATCACCAAGAACGCCGCCGAGACGATCTGCACCTCGGGGCTGAAGGAAATCGAGGTGATGGCCGATCCGAAGAACCCGCTGTTGTTGAACGCCCTGGGCGAAGACACCACGGCCAGCCACGAAGAGGCCCTGCTGCGGATCTACCAGCGCTTGCGGCCGGGCAACCCGCCGCAGTTGGAAAAGGCCAAGGCTCTCTTCCACGAGAAGTTCTACGACACCAACCGATACCGCCTGGGCCGGGTGGGCCGCTTCCGCATCAACCGCAAGCTCGCTCTGAAGATCGCCGACGACGAGATGACGTTGCGTCCCGAGGACTTGATTGCCGCCATCGACTACCTGACGCGGCTCCGCGCCAACGAGCCCTCGGCCGAGATCGACGACATCGACCACTTGGGCAACCGCCGCCTGCGGACCATCGACGAGTTGGCCAGCGACGAGCTGCGCAAGGGCTTCCTCAAGCTCCGCCGCACGGTGCAGGA
>CAYYBU010000631.1:0-2861 GCA_964469945.1 uncultured Planctomycetaceae bacterium | reverse complement strand
ACGCCGCGCCGTCGTCGGCTGATCCTGAGGCTTCGGCGCTGGCTTGAATTGTCGCGGCTGACGCATGCGCACCGTTTCCTGATTGACGGGAGCTTCGTTACGGCCAAGCAGGAGCCAGGCGACATCGACGCGGTCGTACTTCTCGCCGGCGATTTCGAGCAGCAGATCGCGAACGGATCAGACGCCGCGTTGGAACTCGAAGAAATGGTCTTGACGCGTCGGCCCGAAGAGATCTTCGCGGCAGAAGACGCGCGTGACTGGAACGATTGGGTAGAATTCTTCAGCAGAACCCGTGAGGCCGACGGGAGGCGCAAAGGGCTCTTGGAGATTCATTTATGATTACAAACGCAGTCGAGTATGAAAAGGCCGAGGAGGAGCTTCGGGACCTGGAAAGGCGTTTGGAGGCTCTCCAGAAGTCAAGTCCGATTGGCTCCAAGGGATTCACGAAAGCGGGGATTCACAAGATGATTGCCCGCATTCACGAGGAACTAGCGGTCTTCGAGGGAAGTGAAGAGGCACGCCGGCCTCAGTCTCGCTGATTTTCTGGCCGTTGTGGTTCGCCGAATCAGCGCATGTGCCGGAACTGTTCCAGTGCCGCCGCGTCGTAAACCCGGCTTAACCGACGTCGGAGGCCCTCTCCTCGCGCATTCGCGTCAAGACGCGAAGGAAGGGGAAGCGGCCGGCTTTTCGAGCCGAGATCTCGTGTGGTGCTCCTCCTCCTTCGTTCGTGTGATTCGTGTCTTTGGTGGACCTTTCTCGTTCAATCCTTCCTCCTTGGTCCCGCCGCCTTCCTTTGCGCCTTCGCGTCTTTGCGTGAAACTGCTTGAAGTACGCGTATGTGTTTATTTCCCCTGCCCGCCTTTATTTTTGACAAGTACCCTTGCTAAAATCATGATTGCAGCATAAGATAACTTCGGTGCGGTTTCCTAGACCCCGAAAGCGAGTCACAGTCCCATGAGCATCGAGACACCGAATTCCGATAGCGACTTGTTGGATCTGTTGCGGATCGCCGGGCCTTTGAGCGTTCTGCAACTTTCTGACGCCATGGAAGTTACGCCGACAGCCGTCCGTCAGCGGCTGACCCGGCTGACTTCCCAAACCCTCATCGAGAGGGATGCTGTCCGCGCCGGACGTGGGCGGCCGAAACACCGCTACTGGCTCACCGACAAGGGGCTTCGTCAGACCGGCTCCAACTTCACCGACTTGGCGCTGGCCCTCTGGCGGGAGTTCAGCCAGATTCAGGACGACGAGTTACGTCGCCAGATGCTCCGCCGCATCGCCCGGACGTTGGCGGCCGGCTATGCGGAAAAGATTCGGGGCAACACGGCTGCCGAGCGGATCCGTTCGCTGGGCGAACTGCTGGCACAGCGGCGGATCCCGGTCTCCATCGAGGATTCGTTGGACCAGTCCACGTTGACGGCCCACGCCTGTCCGTACCCCAGCTTGGCCGAGAGCGACCGCAATGTATGCCAGATGGAGAAAATGCTCTTCTCCGAATTGATCGGCGGCGACGTCCAGTTGACGCAATGCCGCCTTGATGGGGGGGTGGAGTGCCGATTCCAAACCAGTTAGGGCCACGGTATATTGAAGCGTTTGTGGACCATCGGCACCCGCTTTCGGTGAATAGACCCATGACGCAACCTTGGATCGAAGGACGACTGGAACAAAACGTACTGACCACCAGCTTGGAGCAAGCGATCAACTGGGCACGGCAGTCGAGCCTCTGGCCAATGACCTTTGGCGTCGCCTGCTGTGCCATCGAGATGATGTCGGCCGGGGCCGGCCGTTTCGACCTCGACCGTTTTGGGGCGGGCGCCTTTCGCGCCAGCCCCCGGCAGTCCGACCTGATGATCGTCGCCGGCACGATCAACTACAAGATGGCCAGCCGCCTGCGCCGCCTTTATGACCAGATGCCGGAGCCGAAATACGTGCTCGCCATGGGCGGCTGCACCATCGCCGGCGGGCCGTATTACGACTACGGCTATAACATCGTCAAAGGGGTCGATTTGATCGTGCCCGTGGACGTGTACGTCCCCGGTTGCCCGCCGCGGCCGGAATCGATGCTCGAAGGACTGATGCGTTTGCAAGACAAGATCAAGGGACAGAAGCTCACCCGGCAGCCCGGCGCTGCGGGGGGCGGTTGGCTGAACAGCTTGACGCGGCCCGCCGCGCGGGCGCAGGACGAGTTGCCGCTGGCGCACAGTTCGGGCTTTGTCCGCACCGACGATATCCAATTGGTTTTCCATCACCAAAAAGTCAAACCATGACCGAAGCGCTCTCGATCCGCGATCTCCGCGTCAACGTGGCCGGCAAAGCCATTCTCAAGGGGGTCAGCCTGCGGATCGAGCGCGGCGAGATCCACGCCCTGATGGGGCCCAACGGATCGGGCAAGAGCACCCTCGGCTTCGCCATCATGGGCCATCCCGGCTACGAGGTGACCGGCGGCGCGATCGAGTTGGACGGCCATGACGTGTTGGCGATGGAGCCGCACGAGCGCGCCCGGGCGGGCCTGTTCCTGGCCTTCCAGCGGCCGATCGCCATTCCGGGCGTGAAGATGGCCGATTTCCTCCGCCATGCCGCCACCAACGTGCGGCGGCCGGAGCGCAAGGAGGGCGAGGAATTGATCCCCATGAAGCAGTTCCGCAAGGAGCTGCGCGAGGAGATGGACAAGCTGCGCATCGACGCCGCCTTCGCCCGCCGCTATGTCAACGACGGTTTTTCCGGCGGCGAGATGAAGCGTGCCGAGATCCTGCAGATGGCCATGTTGCGGCCCAAGTTCGCCATCCTCGACGAGACCGACAGCGGACTGGACGTCGACGCCGTGCGACTGGCCAGCCAGAGCATCGCGCAGATCGGCGGCC
>CAYYBU010000630.1:0-2883 GCA_964469945.1 uncultured Planctomycetaceae bacterium | reverse complement strand
GAAGACGACTGCATGGTCGACATCGCCAAGTTCTTCATGACCTTCTCCCAGGACGAGTCGTGCGGCAAATGCACCCCCTGCCGCGAGGGCACGGTGCGGATGCTGGAGATCCTCCAGCGCATCACCGCCGGCAACGGCACGCTGGAGGACCTCGACAAACTGAAGCGGCTGGCGCTGTTGATGAAGAAGACGGCGTTGTGCGGCCTGGGCCGCGCGGCGCCCAACCCGGTGCTCTCCACGCTGGAGCATTTCCACGACGAGTACCTGGCTCACGTCACCGAGAAGCGCTGCCCGGCCCACAAGTGTACGGCCTTGATCCATTACGAAATCAGCCCCGCGGCCTGCGTGGGCTGCACGGTTTGTGCGCGGAATTGCCCGGTGCAGTGCATCTCCGGCACGCGCAAGGAACCGCACCTGATCGACCAACTCCGCTGCATCAAGTGCGGCCGCTGCTTCGAGGTCTGCCGTTTCGACGCCGTGATGCGACAATAGAGTATCCGGCACACTCCGTGTGCCGTTGCCAGAAAAGTAGGGTGGGACAAGCGAAGCGAAGGCCCACCAGGATCCGCGAGTACGCTACGAGTGCAGGGAGCGGGCTCCGTTCCGCTGGCCCCGGAACGCCACGGAGGGCGTTCCCTACAGTTGTAGGTCAGGCTGTGCCTGACAATGGCGGGGTTGTAGGTCAGGCTGTGCCTGACAATGGCAGAGTTGTCAGGCACAGCCTGACCTACGATGAATCAACAAATCGGCTAAGTAAAATAGAATCGAACCATGCAAAAAAAGCCCATCGCCCTCACCATCGACGGCACTCCGATCACGGTCGAGCAGGGAACCACGATCATGGAGGCCGCCGAGCAATTGGGCATCCACATCCCGCGGCTCTGCTACCATCCCAACTTGAGCTTGATGGGCTCCTGCCGCGTCTGCATCGTGGAAGTAAAGGACATGGGTTTCTACATGACCTCCTGCAGCGTGGCCGTGTGGGAGGGCATGGAGGTGCAGACCAATTCGCCCGACATCCGCCAGGCGCGCCGCGACATCGTCGAGCTGCTGCTGGACAACCACCCCATGGACTGCCAGACCTGCGAGCGCGACGGCAACTGCGAGCTGCAAAACCTGGCCTTTTCCATGGGCGTCCGCGCGCGGCACTTCGAGGGCCAACGCAAGCGATTCCCCATCGAACTCTCCAGCAGCGCCGTGGTCCGCGACAGCGAGAAGTGCGTGCTCTGCGGCCGCTGCGTGCGCGTCTGTGCCGAGATCCAGGGGGTCCACAACCTCAGCCAGCACGGCCGCGGCTTCCACACCGTGGTGGCCCCCGCCCACCAGGCCAACATGGAGGACTCGGTGTGCATTCAGTGCGGGCAGTGCATCAACGTGTGCCCCACGGCGGCTTGGCTGGAGAAACGCGGCGCCGGCCCGGTGTGGGACGCGCTGGCCAACCCCGACATCCACGTCGTGGTGCAGACGGCTCCCTCGATCCGCGCCGCGGTGGGCGAAGGCTTCGGCTTCCCGCCCGGCACGCCGGCCACCGGCAAGATGGTCACCGCCTTGCGGCGTTTGGGTTTCGACGCCGTCTTCGACACCAACTTCGGCGCCGACCTGACGATCATCGAGGAAGCCCACGAGTTCCTCACCCGGCTGAAGGAAGGCCCGCTGCCGATGATCACCTCGTGCTCGCCGGGCTGGGTCAACTTCATGGAGAAGTTCTATCCCGAACTGATCCCGCACGCCTCGACCTGCCGCTCGCCCATGGGCATGCTCTCCGCGCTGGCGAAGACCTACTACGCGGAAAAGAAGGGGCTCGACCCCAAGAAGATCTTCATGGTGGCCGTCATGCCGTGCGTGGCGAAGAAGTATGAATCGCGGCGGCCCGAACACATGATGGAGGACGGCACGCCGCTGACCGACGCCGTGCTCACGACGCGGGAATTGATTTGGATGATTCGCTGCTACGGCATCGACTTCGCCGCGCTGGCGGACGGGCAGTTCGACGCCCCGCTGGGACTCGCCAGCGGCGCCGGCGACATCTTCGGCACCACCGGCGGCGTCATGGAAGCCACCCTGCGGGCCGCCAGCGAACTGGTCACCGGCAAGCCGGCCGACCGCCTCGAGTTCACCGAGGTCCGCGCGGTCGAGGGGCTCCGCGAGACTTACGTGGCCATCGGCGAGCACAACATTCACGTCGGCGTGGCCAACGGCCTGACCAACGCCAAGACGCTGCTGGACAAGGTGAAGTCGGGCGTCGAGCCCTTCCACGTCATCGAGGTGATGGCCTGCCCCGGCGGCTGTTGCGGCGGCGGCGGTCAGCCCTATCCGCCCAAGGGCTACCACGTGCTCGATCCGGCGCTGCTGCGCAAGCGGGCCGAGGCCCTCTATGCCATCGACAGCGGCAAGAAGCTGCGGAAGTCGTACGAAAACCCGGCCATCGAAGAAGTCTACGACAGCTTCCTGGACGGGCCGGGCTCGGCAAAGGCCCACGCCCTGTTGCACACCCATTACCACGCCAAACTGCCCCGAGGAATCCGATGAGCACCAGCACCGACCACGCCAGCACCGACAATTGGGAGGCCGTCGAGGCGGCCGCCCGCCAGGTGTTGGGCGACGCGGTTGTCCAGTTCATAGGCGAGTGTCGCCGCGGCCCCGAGCCGGAAAGCCAACTGATCGCCGTCTTGCATCGCGTGCAGGCCGAGTGCGGCTACCTCTCGGCGACGCATCTGGACGCCGTGGCCCAACTGTTGCAAGTGCCGGCGGCCAAGGTGGCCGGCGTGGCCAGCTTCTACCATTTCTTCCGCCTGGAGCCGCGCGGGCGGTTCATGATCAACGTCTGCCTGGGCACGGCCTGCTACGTCAAGGGGGCCGACCGCATCGCCGAAAAGGTCATCG
>CAYYBU010000629.1:0-2883 GCA_964469945.1 uncultured Planctomycetaceae bacterium | reverse complement strand
CTGGCGGCGGCCAGCACAACGGCATGCTCTTGCACGAGCTGGGCCGCCTGACGGCGGTTCCGCTACTGCCAATTGCCCAGACTGCCGTCACCTCCGAAGCGTTGGGGCCGGCCAGCGTGGCGCTGTTGGCCATGCTTTATCTCGACAGCATTCCCGGCAATCTGCCCGCCATCACGGGGGCCGAAACACCGCGTATTCTCGGCCGCTTGACGCCCGGCTCGCCGCAGAACTGGCAGCGATTCTTGCAGTCCTATGCGGGCGCCGCCCCTGCGGTCCGACCGTTGCGTAGCGCGATCTAGGGCGACTTGCCCCATTCTTGCAGCGGATTCGGCTTGGAGATTTGAGATTTCAAATTTGAGATCCCGGATTTTCTCCTTTCTTCTCATGGGGTAGAATAGATAAGATAAATAGTTTGCGTATATTGTTCCGATAAGCAAAAGGGAATCAACTGCGTTCCATCTGCCGCCATGTTATTCATGACGTTTGCTCCAGTGGATGCAGTTATTGGCAACGGAATATGTTTGCTGGTTTTCCGGTCTTAGCTATATTGTCCAAAATATTGTCACAAGAACCCCGATAAACCTTTCACTGCGATGGACATTGCTACGCCGCATTATCTGCTGTTCTCCCAGCCAAACCAGACGACAGGGGTCGGCCATTGGCAGTTTACCCTGCGTTCGGTCGATGGCTCCCAGCAATTCGAGGCCGCCGACGTGGAGCCTGGATTGCAAGGCGAACGCCTGGAACTGCTGACCGTGATCCGCGCCTTGGAATCGCTCGATCAACCCTCGCAGGTAACTCTGATGGGTTGGAGCGAGTACATTCGCAACGGCATGCAATATGGACTGCCGGAATGGCAGGCCAACGGTTGGCAGTGGGAATTCTTTGGGCAGATGGTGCCGGTGAAGAACTACGACCTGTGGCAGCGGATGGAGCGCACTTTGCGATTCCATCGGGTGGAATGCTGTCGGCGGCGGTTCGACGCCCCCCATACGCAACTCTCGGTCCCCAAGACGCCTGCCGTTCCCAGTCAAGACACCACCGGCCAGGACCACGAAAAGCAGGCGGCCTGGGGGATTCGCGTTGTCGTGAGTAATTGGTTAAAATATCGGGCATCGGTTCTCTTGGCCGGTAGGCGACGGCTGTTGGCGGCGCTGCGACTGGGTTGGCAACGTCTGCTTGGCAGCCTGGGGACGAGGATGCCCAACGCCCTGGATCAAGCAAGTCTGCAAGGAGGTATGCGTGCGAACCACCGCTGCGTTAGAGAGTATTCGTCAACTCGTTGAAGGAAGACACCAAAATCCCTTTGAACTGTTGGGTCCCCACGAGGTCGATCAGGCGGGCCGGCGGGCCTTGGCGGTGCGGGCGTATTTGCCGCAATCCACCCAGGCTTGGGTGGTCGATCCGGGTCACGCCGAGTTGGCACGGCCCATGCGCCGCATCCATCCGGCCGGCCTGTTCGAAGCCATCTGCCCGGCGCCCGATGAAAACGGCAAGCCGCATTACGTGCTTCGCGTCGCCGACGCGGGGGGAAAGAAAACCATCATGCACGACCCCTACTCCTTCCCGCACCTGCTGACCGACTACGATCTGCACCTCTTGAACGAGGGTCGGCATTGGCAGTGCTACAACCGTCTGGGCGCGCAACTGCGCGTCGTGGAGGGCGTGGAAGGGGTCAACTTCGCCGTCTGGGCCCCCAACGCCACCGCCGTCAGCATCGTCGGCGACTTCAACAACTGGGACGGCCGCCGCCACCCCATGCGCAAACACATCCCCAGCGGCTTCTGGGAATTGTTCGTGCCCGGGCTGGGCGAAGGCACGCTCTACAAGTACCAGATCCGCCACATCAACGCCACCTTCGAGAAGTGCGATCCCTTCGGTTTCGGCGCCGAGGTGCCGCCGCGGACCGCCTCCCGCGTGATCGACTTGAACCGCTATCGCTGGCACGATGCCGAGTGGATCCAGCGCCGCCGCGAGACCAATTGGCTGGAGCGGCCGCTTTCCTTCTACGAGGTCCACCTGGGCAGTTGGCGGCGGCCCGACGACGATCCCAACCGCTGGATGAGCTACCGCGAGCTGGCCCACCAACTGGTCGAGTACTGCACGGAGATGAACTATACGCATCTGGAGCTGCTGCCGGTGAGCGAGCATCCGCTCACGGCCAGTTGGGGCTACCAGACCGTCGGCTACTACGCCGTCACCAGCCGCTACGGCAACCCCCAGGACTTCATGTATTTGGTCGACCTGTGCCACCAGAACGGCATCGGCATCGTCCTGGACTGGGTGCCGGCGCATTTTCCCCGCGACGGCCACGGCCTGCGGCAATTCGACGGCACGGCGCTGTACGAACATGCCGACCCGCGCCGCGGCGAGCATCGCGACTGGGGCACCTTGATCTTCAACTACGGGCGGCACGAGGTGCGCAACTACCTCATTTCCAACGCCCTGTTCTGGTGCGACAAGTACCACATCGACGGCGTCCGCGTCGATGCGGTGGCCTCCATGCTCTACCTCGATTACAGCCGCCAAGAGGGCGACTGGCTGCCCAACGAGTTCGGCGGCCGGGAGAACCTCCAGGCCATCTCCTTCCTCAAGGAACTCAACGAACAGGCGCACCTGCAATACCCGGGCATCCTCACCATCGCCGAGGAGTCCACGGCCTGGCCGGGCGTGTCGCGGCCGACCTACCTGGGCGGCCTGGGCTTCAGCCTGAAGTGGAACATGGGTTGGATGAACGACACCCTCGGCTACATGCGGCACGAGGCCATTCATCGCAAGTACCATCACGACGAACTGACCTTCAGCTTGATCTACGCCTTCCACGAGAACTTCATCCTGCCGCTGTCGCACGATGAGGTGGTCCACGGCAAACGCTCGCTGCTG
>CAYYBU010000628.1:0-2888 GCA_964469945.1 uncultured Planctomycetaceae bacterium | reverse complement strand
GTTCGCCGTGGTGATGCGGTTGCGGCATCCGCAGGAGTTCGGCGAAGTGGCCGAGGAGGCCTTCCAGAAGGCGCTCGGGGTGGTGACACTCCAAAGCGGCCAAAAAGGGATGTCGGGAATGATCATCGACCGGAGCACGTATCACGACGTCCGCTACACGGTGGCCTATTTTACCGCACCGGCTTCCCCCGACCGGGACTACCGCGACGCCCGCCACAATTACCGTCCCACGCTGGCGAAGCTGGCCGATTACCTGGTATTGAGCTCTACGGAGGACCTGGCCCGCGATCTGATCGACGCCCTGAAGCGGGAGACGGCGTCCCCGGTGACGCTGGTCGCCGGCGTTCACAGCCTGGTCGAGCTGGACGCCGTGCAAGCGATCGCGGCGGCCGACGCCAATCGCAAAAGCCTCGTCCGGCAGAGCATGGCCAAGAACGGCATCGGCGAGGCGGAGGCTGCGGCGAAGTACGACATGCTCACCACGTTGACCAAGCAACTCGGTCAGGCCACGCTCAAGATCGGCGCCCAGGATGGCCAGTTTCGGGCCGGATTACAGTTCCAACTGAACCTGAAGTAAAGGTGAACGGAATGTGTAGTGAGTATCGACAGAGGAACCACCTGCATAACTGGGTGGCCATGTCCTGCACTACCACCAACATGCCGACTCGCTGCTGCGCAGCGTGACGGCATGCCACCCAACGCCCTGTCTTGGAGGAACCATCGATGTCTATGGAAAGCCACGAGGCCGCCGCGCAGATGACGGATCCGGCTTGGGCGTGGGCGCCCTATCGGCCCGACGCCCAGCGGCCGTGGGATCTCCGCCGGGTAGGGCATCTCTACCGCCGCGCGGCGTTCGGGGCAAACTGGGAGCAGTTGCAACGAGCGCTCGCCGCGGGACCGCAGCCGGCCATTGATCGGCTGCTGGAGCCGGCCGGCGACGTGGCCGCGTTCCAGCGGACTTATGACGAGTACGAAGCGACGGCCGGCGACGACGGTGAAAGCGTCAGCGGGTGGTGGCTGCGGCGGATGATCGAATCGCCGCACCCGCTTCTGGAAAAGATCACGCTCTTTTGGCATAACCACTTTGCCGCCGGGATTTCCAAGGTCGGCAGCGGCGACTGGATGCGGCGTTACGTGCAATTGCTCCGCGCCCATGCCATGGGCCCCCTGGAGCCGCTGGTGCGGGCGACATCGCACAACCTAGCCGTGCTCCTCTGGCTCGACGCCACGGCCAGCTCGCGGGAGAAGCTCAACGAGAACTTCGCCCGGGGGCTGCTCGAGCTCTACTGCCTCGGGCCGGGGCAATCCGCGCCGCAAGACATCCGTGAAGCGGCGCGGGCTCAGACCGGTTGGTTCATCGAGCGCGGAGCGCTGCGCTACTTCGAGCGGCTGCACGATCCGGGCCCCAAGACCATTTTCGGCCAGCGGGGCAACTGGACCGTGGATGACCTGGCGCGGATCGCCGTGGCCCAGCCGGCCACGTCGCGCTGGATCGTGCGGAAGCTCTATCGCTGGCTCGTCAGCGAAACCGCGGAGCCCGGCGACGCGCTGCTCGCGCCGTTGGTCGAAGCGTATGCCCAGGACCACGACATGGCACGGCTGGTGGGTATCGTGTTGCGGTCGAACCACTTCTTTTCCCCGGCCGCCTATCGGCAACGCGTCAAGAGCCCGGTGGAGCTCGCCGTGGGCATCCTCCGCGGCTTGGAACGGCTGGTTCCCATGCCGCCGCTCCTTCAAGATCTGGATGCGATGGGACAGAATCCTTGCGACCCGCCGACGCCCAAGGGTTGGGCAGGGGGCCGCACCTGGATCACTGCCGCCACCATGATCAGCCGCCGCAACCTGGCCGCGGCGCTGTTGGACCCGGCCGGCCGCTACGGCGACAACCTCGATCCCCAGGCTGCGGCCGGAAAATACGGCTTTCACGAGACCGCGGCGGCCCAAAACTGGTTGTGGAACCTGTTTCTCCAGGGCGACGTCAGCCCGGCGGTCCGCGCCGCGGCAGCCGGCGGCGGCGACGCGTCGTCCTCGTTACGGACGCTGGCCTGTGCCATCGTTGCCCTGCCGGAATTCCAATTAGCATAGCGGGAGTCTTTCCATGTTTTCCACGCGACGCCAATTCCTCAAAGCTTCGTTCGGCGCTTCGACCCTGCTCTCGCTCGGCGGCCCGGTGCCCGGCTTCCTCGCCCGGGCCGCGGCGGCCCAATCCGTCCGACCCGCCGGCGGCGAGAAGATCCTGGTGGTGGTGCAGATGGCCGGCGGCAACGACGGACTCAATACGGTCGTGCCCTATGCCGACGACGTCTACCAGCGCGGCCGCCCCACGCTACGGCTTACCGCCCGGCAGGTTCACAAGATCGACTCGTATCTCGGTTTCCATCCGCGGATGCCGGGATTCCTGCGGCTATTGGACGAGGGGCATTTAAGCGTCGTCCAGGGGGTCGGCTATCCGCATCTCAACCGCAATCACGAGGCCGGTATGCACATCTGGCAGACGGCGGTTATCGATCCGGCGCGTGCGACGACCGGCTGGCGCGGCCGGGCCGTCGACCACGTCCACCGCAGCGAAACCGTCCAGGTCCCGGCCGCCTACACCGGCGAGATTGCGCAGCCGTTCACTTTGCGCTCCGAGCGAACGATCATTCCCACGATCCGCACGTTGGACGACGCCACGCTGCAACCGGGCCCGTTTGCCAATGGCGGCAGGAAACTGGCCGCTGCGGAGCAACCTGACGGCAGCGATCCGCTGTTGGATTTCGTGCGCCGCGGCGCGGCTGCGGCCGACGCCCGCAGCCGGCAGCTCGAGGCGATCGCCCGGGCCCGCACTTCGGCCCGCGCGGCCGGCTATCCGCATTTCCAGTTCGCGGAGATGCTGTACACCATCGCCG
>CAYYBU010000627.1:0-2902 GCA_964469945.1 uncultured Planctomycetaceae bacterium | reverse complement strand
GACGCCATCCGCACCAGCAACCTGCGGCGGCTGGAGCGGCTGGTGGAAATTCTCCGCCATGCCGGCCGCCCCCTTTCCGTCGGCGAGTTGGCCAGGAAGATGTATACCGACTCGCTGGGGATGCGGGCCATCCTGGCGATGACCGACATCGGCGCCCGCGTCGAATACCTTCACCAGCGCGGCCAACTGCTGGTGGCCAATCTCGACGACCTCCAGCAGGGTGACTCGCCAGTGTTTCGTTATGCCCCATACTAGGGGTGCAGGTGGTTTGCTTTTTTTCCCGCGGGCGGCTACACTGACCGGGGGACGGATCGACGTAACCGTTCACAGGGCTGGGACAGAGGATTTCATGGCCATAAGTTCGGCGGCCGATTTCTTTGCCGTGCTGGAAAAGAGCGATCTGTTGACGGCCCGGCAATTGGCCGAGGCCCGCCAGACCGCCGCGCAGCACGACGACCCCGCGGCCATTGCCAAGTTCCTCGTTCGGCAGGATCTCATCACCAACTGGCAGGCGGGCCTGCTGTTGGCGGGACGAACGGTCTTCCACATGGGGAAGTACAAGCTCATCAGCCTGCTCGGCTGCGGGGGCATGGGGCGCGTTTTCCTGGCCGAACACGTCACCATGAACCGCCGCGTGGCGCTGAAGGTGCTGGCCCGGCAAATCGGCAAGGATCGGGCCTCCCTCGAGCGGTTCCTCGCCGAAGCCCGCGCCATCGCCGCGCTGGACCATCCCAATATCGTCCGAGCCTATAATCTCGATACCGAGGGAGGCCGTTACTACATCGTCATGGAGTACATTGACGGCCTCGACCTGCAGCGCCTGGTCGAGCAGGAAGGGCCGTTGGACTTCGCCCGCGCCGCCGATTATGTCCGCCAGGCCGCCGACGGCTTGGCCCACGCCCACTCCCACAAGATGGTCCATTGCGACATCAAACCTTCCAATCTCCTGGTGAACAACCAGGGAGTGGTGAAGATCCTCGACATGGGACTGGCGCGGCTGCTGGGCCGCGAAGGGGCCGATCAAGGGCCGGATGAACGGGTGTTGGGATCCGTCGATTACCTGTCGCCCGAGCAGGCCCTGGGGAGCCCCGACTTCGATCACCGCGCCGACATCTACTCGCTCGGTTGCACGCTCTACTTCCTCTTGACCGGCCACCCGCCATTCCCCGAAGGAACCTTGGCGCAGCGCATCGTGCAACATCAGACGCAAGAGCCGCGGAGCCTGCGCGACGAGCGTCCCGAAACGCCGCTCGCACTGGTCGGGCTGTGCGCCAAGATGATGGCCAAGAAGGCGGAGGAGCGTTTCCAATCGGCCGAAGAAATCAGCCGCGTGCTGCAACAGTGGAAACCGCCCGCCGCGCAGTCGCAGCCGGTCGTGCTGCTGAAGACTGCCGACGAGGAGGAGGTGGCCGCGGCGGACGGGGACTTCACTTCCGATTCGTGGTGGACGTCGCTCTCGGCGACGCCGGCGCGCGACAGCGGGCGAATGCGGGCGGTCAAGACGGCGGCCGCGACGGCGCCGCTGGCAGCGGCCGCGACGGCGGTGGCCGTGGCGGGCAAACCGGCAGCGCAGCGGTCCCAGGGCGGTGTTGCCGCCTTTTGCCGGGAAAAGCTGCAATGGTTCAATACCCCGCAACGAAAGATCGCCGCCCTGGGCGGCGCCGGCCTGGTCGCGGCCGTGGCCATCGGCGGCGTGGTGCTGCTGGCCATGGGCCTCGGATCCAGCGCGCCCGCGCCGCCGCATCAGGCCGTGGAGGTCGTCAAACGTCCGCCGGTCGAGAAGACGGTCCCCGACATCGACCCGAGCGAACTCAAGACCGCGAATGCGCCGGATGCGCCGCGCGTGAAGCCGAAGGTTGAGCCGGCCGGGCCCACGCCCGAGAAGTCCCCACCCCCGTCGTTGGCGCCCGACAAAGGGCCGAAAAACGTGCCCCCGCCCAAGACGCCAGCCACGGAACCGCCCGCCAAGCCGAAGAAGGAGGAACCGGCCAAGAGTGCTCCCGCGGCCACGGCGATTGCCAAGGTGGAGCCAGCCACGCCGGCGCAGAAACCGCCGTCCAAGACGCCGCCGGCCGCCAAGAAAGAAAATCCCTTGCGGGACGTGAAACCGACCCCTCTGCCGGCGATTACCGACAGTGCATCCAGCGGCGCGCCGCCGGCCTCGTTCGGCGCCGTCCACTTGGGGCCGGACGATTCCTTGAGCGTCCAACTGCTCAATGGCGAACATGCCGGCCGCGGCACGCCGAAATTCTCCGTGCAACAAAAGGCGGACGGCGCGCAGAAGGCGAACTGGATCGTCAGCGCGGCGACTGCGGGCGGGGCGGACGATTCGTCGCCCGGCGTCGACGTGGCCCGCATCTGGCTGGATCAGGAGGCGCTCGACTTCCAATGGCTCAAAGGGGCTGCCGATGCCCGCGCCGACTGCCTCTGCAACTGCGGTCTGCTGTTGACCATTGGCGCCGAAAGCCGCTTCGTGCCCCTGCGCATTGCCGAGGAAACGCCGGCGCTGGCCATCGACCTGGACAAAGGCATGGCGAAGAAGGATTGGAAGATTAATCTTCTGCCCGACGCCGCGGCGCTGCAATTGCAATTGCTCGACACGGACAAGGCGTTTCCCAAACACGACGTCAAGGTCAGCGAGGCCGCGCCGGCGCACGGTCGCGCCGCGCATGGGGGCCGCGACGCGCCCGCGGCGGCGCCGCCGGGCAACGCGCCCATCCCCGTCAAGGGAAAGGCCGACATCCTCTTCACCGACGGGGCGATGCCGACCTTCGGCGTGCGCGTGCTCTTTGAAGCCAAGGGGCGCAACGCGGTCACCGTGACCGCGTCGGCCCTGTATAACGCCGCACTTCTTGGCATACCCCACCGGGGCCGCGATCCCTACGTGCCCTTCAAACCTCGT
>CAYYBU010000626.1:0-2905 GCA_964469945.1 uncultured Planctomycetaceae bacterium | reverse complement strand
GTGGGCTGATCGGGGTGTTGGCGGCGGCGGCGGCGTTGGCGGCTTGGCGCCGACTGGTCGGCGCCCTGAACACTCCGCTGCAACCGGCCGTGCTGATGTCGGTCGGGCTGCTGATGGCCGTCGCGGCCGTCGCGGTGCGCTTCGCCTGGCGCGGCCAGCCCCGGGTTTCCGCCGCGTCGCGGCCCGAGTTGACCGCAGACCTGTTGGTCACGGCCGCCCTGCTGTTGCTGGCGGCCTCGCTCTCGGTGGGCAACGGCGGCACGGCTCTGCTGGTTTTCTGGGCCTTGCCCTGCGGCGAAGAGGGCTGGGCTTGGCAGCCGCTGTTGAGACGCCGGAGGCAGACGGCCGGACGGTCGACAGCGTTGGAGGCCGGCAAAGCCAGTCACGCCGCTCCGTTGACTGTGCCGGTGGAGTTGCCGCATCCGGCCGATGTGCCGCCGGAGACGGCACATTTGTCAGAACTGGCCCCGGCGTCGGCGTTGCCTAGGAGTGATGCGGCGGACAGCGCCGCTGCGGCGGAAAACCTGCTGCAGCAACTGACCTTGAGCCAAGACGCCGAGGGCGGCCTGCAACTTGCCGGATGGTTGCGCGTGCCGCTGGCCGCCGGGCAGCGAAGCGGCACCATCCACGTGGCTTTCTGTCCGCCGTTTTCCAAAACGCCCGAGTTGACGCTCGAGCAAGTGGACGGTCCGCCGTCGCGAATCCGGGTGGCGCAACTGTTGCCCTATGGCGTGCGACTGGATTTGAAGTTGGCGGCTGCGATGGCAGATCCGACCAGCGTGCAATTGCGGTTTACGGCCCGGGCCGCGGGCGCGTGAGCCGCCCGCTATCTCAGTTGCCGAATTCCTCGGTGAAATACACGCCGCTGCGGCCCACGCCGATGCGGACGTGATCGGCCGCCAGCATGTTCTTGTGGTGGCCGGGGCTATGGAACCAGCCCTCGTTGGCCGCCTTGCCGTCGCGGAGCCCCATGAAGATGTTCTCCGCACTGGCGATCGTGCCGAACCGCTTGGCACGATCCCAGGGCGTCTTCTTGCCCTCGACCGGCGACTCGTGGGCGAAGAACTTCAGCGTCTCCATATCCTTCGAGTGGTCGCGACACGCTTCGCACAACTTCGGGTCGATCACCAGGGCCGAAAGCCCCAGCAGGTTCCGCATGAGGTTGCAGGCCAGGATGGTGCGGGCCTCCTCGCGGTCGAGCTTCTCGGCCAGCCGCGCGTTGAACATCAAAACGTTTCGCGTCTTCGGATCCATCGGCGCGGCCAGCGCGGCGGCAAAGCCCTCTTCGCCGAGCAGATATTCCTCGAAGCTCGCGGCCTTCGGCGTCTCCTGACCCTCGGGCACGGGCGGCTTGGGCATCTGCGATTGGCACGACTCCCAGAGTTTGCCGAGTCCCTGGAGCTTCTTGCGTTCCGCCTGCAAGTCGGCCGATTGCTCAAGCACCTTGCTGCGGTCGATGACGCAGATTTGCTCCAGGCGTTTCAGGGCCGGATCGCCGTCGCGCACGATGGTTTCCTTGGTGAAATCCGCCCCGCGATATTGAAGGCCGAGCACCGTTTTGCGCAATTGGGCCACTTCGTTGATGTCCACTTTGGCCGTCCGCTTCTTCGCCACCGCGGCCGCCTGCTGCTGAAACGAGCCCGTATAGCGGCGCAACTGGGGTTGCAACTCCTTTTCGATCGCCGCCGCCATCAGTGGAACCGCGGCCGGACCGATGTCGCACACCTGCTGGCAAATCGCCTCCCGCTTCGGCAAATCGCTGTTGGCGCGACGGAAGTCGGCCAGCAACCGATTCACCTTGCGAAGCTGGTCTGGCGGAAGTTTCGACGCCGCTTTCGGCCCGGCGGCGACGGCCGACAGCGTCCACCCCATGCCAATCGCCAAAGCGGCCCGGAAAACGGCTCGAAGCAGTCGGCCGGCTGGCGGGAAGGACATGGCAAAAATCTCCGGGTGGTGAGTCGTCGAGGAAAGTTATTACGAGGATAACGTGTGGCGATCCGCCGTACAAGCCGCAACGGTTGCAGGGTAACCGTTCCGGCGGGAAAGAAGGGGACAGGTCCATGTTTTCGGACCGGGCTGTTCCTGCAGAGCAGGCTCGAGGACCGAAAAATGGACCAGTCCCCGCCCGCCACCGTACAAGCCGGAACGGTTGCAGGCCATCCGGGCGGCGGATAGGATGATTGATGGCATTTGGCAAGGTGGCAAGGGAGAAAACCGGTGGTGAACGCAAGAACGCTTGTCTGCTTGGCGATCTCAGGTCTGTTGATGGGTACGGCCTCCCGTCCCGTTGCCGCCGGGCAGCCCGGCAGCCCGCCCTGGGAGCGGGCGATTCAAGCCTTCGAGGCAACCGCCCGAAGGTGCGAGGGGCCGTCGAAGTCGCATCAGGGTTCGGCGCTGCGCCGGGCGATCGCCGACCTGCGCGAAACGTTCGGCCCGCGCTATCCGCGCGGCGACGAGTTCCTCGCTCGGCTCGACGGGCTGGAGAAACGGCTGGCGGCGCCCGAGTCGCGGCGGCCCGACGTCGGCGACGCGCTGCGCAAGGATCTGGACGCCCTGCGGCGCGAGGCCCTCGTGGCCAACCCGCTGGTCAGCCAACAGCCGATCCTGTTTGTCGTGCGGCATCCATACCGCAGCCACTATCACGCCATCGACACGCTCTTCCACACGGGCGAGATGAACGCCGATCTGGGCCGCCCGCACGATACGCTCTTCGACGGCGGCGGGACGCTGAAGGCGATCGACTTCGCCCACGGCGGCCGGGTGCGCACGCTCGTCGACGTTCCCGCCGGGGTGGCCCGGGACCCGGCGGTCCATTTCAGCGGGGAGAAGATCGTGTTCGCCCTGCGGCGCAGCGTGAAGGAGGACTATCATCTCTGGGAGGTGCGAAGCGACGGCGGCGGACTTC
>CAYYBU010000625.1:0-2906 GCA_964469945.1 uncultured Planctomycetaceae bacterium | reverse complement strand
GGTTGGTTCTTGCTACCAAAAAACCAGTCGAATACTCGCTGTGCGTTACTGCTCGTCCCCCGCTAGATGGGGCACGAAGGCGTTCATGAACGGATAGTGCTTATTCTTGTGTCAATAATAAAACGCCACGCTCTCAATCTTATCAAAGTCCTGACAAACTGCAACCGCGAATCGCTAACACGCAAAACGCTGGTTAAACATTGTAACCTCGGGCGGGTCTGACTATCATGGAGATAGTCTCCCATTGGGCCCCCGATCAGTGCCCCCCCACTTTAGAAGGAATGAGCGGCTGGCGTGCGAATCCTGTTGACTAATGACGACGGTATCTATGCCCCGGGATTGGCAGCGATGCAACGGGAATTGTGCCAACTCGGCGATGTGGTTGTTGTGGCGCCCGCCACGGAACAGAGCGGCGTGGGTCACTCAATTACCTATCTTACCCCTCTTATCGTGAAAGAGGTCTTCCACGACGAGCGGTATCCGGGCGGTCAGCGACAACGTTGGGGCTGGGCCGTCCAGGGCAGTCCAGCAGATTGCGTCAAAATCGGCGTCGACGAGTTCTGTCCGCAACCGCCCGACTTGGTCGTCAGCGGCATCAACAACGGCCTGAACGCCGGCATCAACGTGCTCTATTCGGGCACAGTCGCTGCCGCCATTGAGGGGGCTTTTTTTGGTATTACAAGCATTGCCGTTTCGCTGGAGTTCACCGAACACGCGGAGTTCGAGAAGGCGGCCTGTTTGGCCAGAGCGATTATCGAGCAGATCCTGGCCAAGAAAGGCGCCGGGCCACAACTGTACAACATGAACATCCCCACCGTCGCACTGTCGAGATCGCCCAAGGTCCGCAGCGTGCCGATGAACGTCACCCGCTATGGCGACAGCTTCGAGAAACGCAAGGACCCCTGGGGACGCGATTATTTCTGGTTGACCGGTGGTCCGCCACCCCATGTGGCCGCCCATGAAACCGACCTCTCCGCACTGGCCAAGGGGTTCGTCACCCTGACGCCGTTGGACTACGATTTGAGCCGCCGCTCGGTGCTGCGGGAAATGGCAACTTGGGAATTCAACTTGAGCCCGAATCCCTATGGGCCCGCGTCAGAATAAGTGGAGCAATTTTATGGAAGCAAAGGCGACCGACGGACAAACATACCTGGCGTTCTGCGTGGCGGGCCTGGTGATCGTCCTGATTGGCGGTTGCGGTGGTGACGACTGGAAACAGCCGGCGACGGCCCCGGCCGCAGCGCCTGCGGCGCCTTTGGCCCCGCAGCCCACGGCCGCCCAGCAGGCGCCAGCGTCAACTCCCGTTCCTGTTGCGGCGGGGCCGCTGCGAAGTAAAGCGGAAGTCGGCGTCGGCGCTAAGGGACGCAATTACGGCATGGGGCCGGTCGCCACGCCGATCGCGGCCTACTTCAGGACGAAGGAGCGGCTGGCCTTCGATATCCAGATCCCCCACGCCATGCAGCTTTACAAAGCAATGCACGACAACCAGGGACCGAAGACGCACGAGCAATTCATGAAGGAAATCATCCAAGAGAACCAAATCCGCTTGCCCGACCTGCGGAAAGGCGACCGCTACCTTTATGATCCGGCCAAAGAAGAACTGATGGTGGAAACGAGCAACTAAATCTCCTCAACAACGGCAACATGATCGACTCCCATGAAACTACATCTTGCTTGGATCGCGGCCTTGGCCGCCATGGCGCCCCTCGGCGCGCTGGCGGAGGAAGAGGCTAGTTGGATTTTTGCCCCGGCACGTTTCACCCACTCGCCGGTCAACGGGCAGCGAGTGGCGCAGTATTGCCCGGAACAACCGGCCTATCGACCCGTCGATGACACGTATTGCGAGAGCGCTTATCGCCACGACGAGACGACCATTCGCGTGGGCAACCTCGTGGACCACCAGCACATCGTACAGACCTGGGGCCACGGCGATTCGATCCGTCCCTACGGTGAATGGGAACGTCCCTTCCGCGCCGGCGCCACGCCCTATGGCCCCTGGGGCAATCCGCAAGGGCCTTGGACGCTGCCTTTCGATTCCTGGCAAAATCCCTACGCATTGGGGCGATTGCAGAACTCAGCCCAGTTCAATCCGCAGCAAGGCGGCGGCCCTCCCCTGCAATCCCCGTCGCGCGGGCAGAGCACAGTCGCTCCCCCCGGCGGCGCCGCGCCACCTGCCAGCCCACCCCCGCCGTCCAGTCCGTAGCGCGGTGCTTCAGGAGAACTGCGAAGTCCCGGGTCCGGTCCATTTTTCGGCCCAAGGGCCCTGTTTTCCGGGAAAAACTTTGTCCGAAAACATGGACCTGACCCCTTTGTGTTGGACTTTGCAGTTCTCCTGCGTGGTACTTCAGAACTGAGCGACTCACGGTGTCGGGGATGGATTCATCGGTACGGTCACCGGCGGAGGAGGATTCGCCGGACTATTTTGTGACGTGGTTTCCACCGGGCGGTTGAACAGTTCCCAGCCGCTGCCATTGGCGCCGAACGAATACGCGCCCGTTTGCAGCCCATAGCGGGCCTGGCCCTGATTCGGTCCGCGATTGAACTCAATCGCCCAGGCACGATCTTCCTGCAAGGTTTGCGTGTAGCCCGGCTGGATGGTGTAGACCGTGCCGTTGAGCGTGTAACTCAGGGCCGCCGCGTTGCTGCGCGGATTGCTGATCGTGATCGGGCCGCCGGAGTAGGTCGGCTCGGGAGCGCTGTCGATGGGACGTGCCACCGTGTAAGGTTGTGTGGCGTAGTAGCCGGGATCGGCATACCAAACCCCATTGAGCCAGTGGCCGCCATGATTCCCATAGTAGCCGGACCAGTTCTTGTTTCCCGACCCATTGCTACCCGACCAGTTCTTATTCCCCGACCCACTGCCGCCCCCGCCGCCCATGGGCTTAGCGCCGCCACTTCCACCCCCG
>CAYYBU010000624.1:0-2907 GCA_964469945.1 uncultured Planctomycetaceae bacterium | reverse complement strand
ACACGTCTTCCAGATGACCAGCGCCAACAGGGCCAAGACGACCAACAGCAAGCTGCGCGGGCTGGCGCGGAGTTGTCGCCAGCGCATGGCCAGCGCGGCCGCGATCGCCGCGCCGGCAAGGATATTGGTCGGATGCACCACGACCGCCACCACCAGGGCCAGGATGGCCAGCGCGGTCAGCCGCTCGTGCCGGGCCGGAAAACGCACCGCGGCCAACGAGAGATACAACACCGGCAGCGTCGCCAACAGCGATTGGCTGGCATCCCAGGCAAAACGGCTGTAGGCGATATCGATCGGCAGCACGGCCAGCCCCAGGGTGGAAACCAGCGCCGTGCGATGATCGAAGACCCAGCGGCACAGCCACCAGTTCACCGCCAGTGCCAGCAGGCCGCTGAGTAGGGAGACCGCCCGCAACACCACGATCGAGGGCGGGAAACAGGCTTGCAACAACAGCAAGGGCCCGCAGAAGAACGGATTGAGCAGATTTCCCGTGGGCGTGTGCAGCGACGGCCGGCCGCCGTGGAGCAGTTCCCATGCCTGGACGCCATACCAGGCTTCGTCGCCGTTGATGCCGGGGATCGCATCCAGGGCGCGGCAGCGGAACCACATGGCCACCAGCAACAGGGCGAGTGTATTGAAGAGCACCAGCGTCGTGGTCAGGCTGGCCGGCTGTTTGTTTGCTGGGGACATGGGGCAATGTTCCGCGCAATGTATCCAGCACACGGCGTGTGCCGGATACATCAAGGTTTTTTAGCCGGCGCTGGCTGGTTGGGTTTTGCGACCAGCGGCGGCGGCGCGGCGTCGCCTTTGGGGGGCTGGGTGCCGGAATCGACCAGCAGGTAACCGGCCCAGAAAAAGGGATGATTGGCTTTGGGGGCCTCGTCGACGGCGGCTTTTTTCACGCGCGGCTCGGCATCGAGATTCAACCGCCCATCGGCCACGACGAAGACGGCCCGCTGCCAGGCGTCGGCCGGGGTGGTGTGCGGCAGTTCCTGGGCGAACTCGCGCACCAGGTCGTAACTCGTCTGGCCGCCGCTCCGCCAGCGGCTCAAGAGCACGGTCCGCGCGCCGCTGGCCATCAGCCCGCACACGGAAAGGAAGACCTCGTTGCCTGGCGCCACGTGGCTCATGCGTTTCAAGGAATCCTCCGCGGCGGTATGGAAGCCGGGCAGGAGAATCTGGTCGGGGCCTCCCCAGGGCAACGAGATCCAATCGCTCAGCGTGTTGCCCGGCTTGCCGCGTTCCATGGGCAAGGGGGCCCAGCCATAGGGGCCGGTCTCGCCAACGCCGCCCAGATCGTCCAACACGATCAGGCGGTTCAGCAGCGTGGCGTAAGTGGCCGAGGGGGCCGGCAGCGGCGAGCGCAGGGCCACCGCGCCCGGCAACACGGCGCGGAGTTGCTGGAAGGCGTTGCGGGCCACCGTGTCGTCGTCGTGCGGATAGAGCCGCCCCAGCGCCACGGCCGTGTTGCCGATGCCGCCGTGGCTGGCCCCCGGCGGGGAAGTGGCCAGCGATGCCGTGGGCACGTAGCGCACGCGGACGCGGGAAATCAAAGGCCGCAGTTTCCCCTCGACGTTGACCTGCAAGGCCTCGAAGGGGACGTACCAGAGCAGGCCGTCGGGTACGATGATCAGTTCGTCGAACTTCTTGGTGAAGTCGGCATGTGAGCCTTTGAGGATGGTGTCCAGCACGTCGCGGCCGCTGCTGCGCCACTTGTCGTCTTCCAGGTCCTTGAGCGTGACCTCATGGTTGGATTGGAAATTGCCCATCTCGCGGAGCATACTGGTGACCTGTCGCGACAGCAGGGCCGTCGAGCCGAGTTGCCAAAGCCCGTAACGATCGCTGTTGAGGAGGAAGGCGTGCAGCCCGCGGCTGGTGGCCACGAAGATCAGCAGGGCATGACCCTTGGGCAGCGAGCGTTGGATGTCGGCGGTGCTGCGCAGGGGCGGGAAGATCAGCCCGGCGGGCTCGCGGCGGACGGCCATTTCCCGCAGGATGACCTCTTGCTGCTGGCTGAGCGTGGTCAATTGGTCCAGCCCCAGCGTCTGCTTGCGGAGCACGTCCTTGTCTTCGGCCACCAGCGGCATGGCCGCCAGGCGCGTTTGCAAGGCATGGACCTGACGGCGCAGTTGCTCGTAGGCCGGGTAGCGCGTGAGGAGATCTTGGCGGTGCAGTTGGCTGGGGGCGTCGAGCATCTCGTCGGGCGCTTCCAGGACCCAGCGGAGCGATTCCAGCCGGCCGCCGAAGGCCAGCGAGGTGAAGAAGCGATGCCGCCGCATGCGGTCGCCGATTTCGATGGCGGCCTCGTGGTCCTTCCGCGCCAAGGCCACCTCGAACCAGTGTTCCAGCGGCAGCGGGTGCGGCACGACCAGGACGGCCAGCGATTCCATCGGATCGGAAGACCAATCGGCCGGCCGCGGATCGCGGAGCACGTCCTGATAGAGTTCCATAGCCGTCCGTGCCGTGGCGCTGGTGGTGGCCATGGTGTCGGCCAGGGAGATTTGGAACAGCCAGTAGGAGCCGTGCTGCATGTAGCCCATGGCGGCGGCCACCGCCTTGTCGCCGTCGGCGATTTTCTTTTGCTGGAAGTAGACCAGCCCTTCCAGGAAGCTGCGCCGCGCGCCCATGCGGCCGCTGGCCATGGCGCGGCGGGCGATGGTGGCGCGGGCCTCGTCCAGCAGCGTCGCTGCCTTCCCGGTCTCGCCCAGCACGGCCTCGTTCTCGGCCGCCAGCAACAACAAGGATGCCTGCAACTGCCGCAGGTGGTTGGCCTTCGCCCAGGCGATGGCCGGCGCCAGCGGCGGGAACATGCCCTTGCGATTGGACATCAGGTGCGCCAGCGCGCCGTAGCGGAAAGACTCCTCCAGCACGCCGGGATCCGGATAGTTGACCGCCGCATAGGAAGCT
>CAYYBU010000623.1:0-2909 GCA_964469945.1 uncultured Planctomycetaceae bacterium | reverse complement strand
GCGAACAGATTTCCGCGCAGTTCCCGGAAGACCGCTGCCGCGTCGATCTGCTGGTCCACATGACGAAGAACCCGACCATGGGCCTTCAGGAGACCACCACCCGCACCATCCTGCAAGACATCAAGGTCTTTGCCGTCAATGACGTGGTGACGCTGGACACCAATGGGCCGGAGACGAAATCGATCCAGGCCCGCACGGTTTCACTACTGGTGACGCCGGCGCAGGCGGAGAAAGTGACGCTGGCGACCGAGTTGGGAACGATCAAACTGGTGATGCGGAGCCCCGAGGAAGACACGCAGGTGCAGACGGAAGGGGCCTTGCCGCACGAATTGTTTGGCGCCAGCGATCAAGGGCGCCCCGACCAGGAGCGCGCCGGCGAGGGACTCGATTTCAATGCCATGAAGGAAAAGGGGCAGGGATTTCTCGACTACCTCAAGACCATGCGAGAGCACGTGGATGCCGAGAAAGCCGCCGCCGCCGTGCCGGCCAAGGACACCTGGTCGATGCGGTTGCTCAACGGCGGGGACATCAACGACGTCACATTGGAGGAAGCGGACGCTTCGCAGGCCGACGGCGGCAGTTGGAAAGTCAACGGTTTGAAAGCTCCTGGGAGCGGCAAGGAGTCGGCGGACGCAAAGAATGCGTCGCAGGGGAAGCCGGCGGCCGAGAATGCCAATGCGGCAGCCGCCCCCGCGGATCAGCCCTCCAGGAAGGCTGCCCTCATCGACCTTATTAAGAAGCAATTTGGCCAACAATAAGCCCGCTGCGGGGCGGCAAGCGTTTCGCGTCACGGATGAACGAGTTCCGGATAACGGAAACTGCAAGGAATACAAGGATGTTCAAGGATATTCTCAGGCGGCATGGGCAGCCGCTGGCGCGCGTCATCGTTCTGGGGGCCATGCTGGCAAGCGTCCTGCCGGCAGCGGCGCAACAGGCGCCGATGGCGGTTCCGGATTCGCCCTTGCGACAACCGCCCGCGGCCATGCTGGGCTCGCCGTTGCGGCCGGGACCGTGGGCCCCGCAGAACGAGTCGATGCCGCAGCCGGCCGCACCGCCGGCCGCAGCCCGGTCGCTCCCGGCTCAGCCGTCGTCGATCATGCATCGCATTCAGGGGCTCAACGAGCACCTGGAGATGACGGTCAACAGCAGCCGCATCCTCACCATGGAGCAGAAGATTCCCCAGGTGCAGGTCAATAACCCCGATATCCTGGACCTGGCGCCGCTGTCGCCCAACCAGGTGCAAGTGGCGGCCAAGAAGCCCGGCGTGACCCAGATCAATTTGTGGGGAGAGAACAAGCAAATCTACACCATCGACGTCACCGTCACGGGCGACGCCCGAGAATTGGCCACCATCTTGCGGACCAATTTCCCCAAGACGGTGTTGACGGTCGTGCCGGTGGGCGGCAGCGTGATGATTTCCGGCTATGTCGATCAGCCCGACCAGGTGTCGCGGATCATTCGCGTGGCGGAAGAATATTACCCCAAGGTGATCAACAACATCACCGTCAGCGGCGTGCAGCAGGTGCTGTTGCACGTCAAGGTGATGGAAGTGTCGCGAACCAAGTTGCGGCGGCTGGGATTCGACTTCGCCAAGATGAACGGCAATAACCTGTTCATCTCCCAGGTGAGCGGCCTGATCACGTCCGTTACCGGCGGGACGCTCTCCACCGGCGGCGCGCCCACGGTCATGTTCCAGGTGGGCAACGCCAACAGCGCCTTCTTCGGCGTGCTGGACGCCCTGCGCCAGGACAGCCTGGCCAAGATCCTGGCCGAACCGAACCTGGTGACCATCAGCGGCCGGCCCGCCCACTTTCACGTCGGCGGCGAGTTCCTCTACCAGATCAACGGCGGCATCACCGGGCCGTCGGTCGAGTCCAAGGACTACGGCACGACCATCGACGTGGTGCCGATCGTCATGGGCAATGGACGAATCCGCCTGGAGGTGCGTCCCAGCGTGAGCGAGATCGACGAATCCTTCAGCGTGGGCGGCATTCCGGCCTTGAAAATCCGCGAGGTGGAGACGGGCGTGGAAATGAAAGCCGGCCAGACGCTGGCGATCGCCGGCCTGGTGCAGAACCTGGTGGACTCGCAAAACAGCGGTTTGCCCTGGGTCAGTGAAGTGCCCTACGCGGGCGTGCTGTTCCGCCACGTGCAGGAACAGATCAACGAGGTAGAAACGTTGATCATCGTCACGCCCGAGCTGGTCGAGGCCATGGACGCCAGCCAGGTTCCGCCCTGTGGTCCGGGCATGGATTCGGCCTCCCCGAACGACTGGGAATTGTTCTTCAAGGGGCATTTGGAGGTGCCGGTGTGCGGCCCCCCGGGAGCGGTGAACGCCTGCATGTTGGGCAGCCAGCCGACCGCACCGCCGCCAGCCGGTAGCCCGGCGCCCGCAGCGGGCAACGCTGCGCCCCTGCCCGCCCCCCTGCCACCCAGCGCACCGAACGCAACCGCCGCGGCCGGTCCCTACAATTCCTACACGTCCTCCCAAGCGACTAATTCCCCGCCCCTGCGGCCGGAAGGCCACAGCGAGGAACCAGCTTTCATTGGTCCCATCGGTTACGACGCAGTTAACTGACTTTGACGCCTCCGCGCTCTGGAGAATATGCTATGAATTCTCAGGCACTTTTGCGCGCCCCGAACTCGCTCCCTTGCTACTGCCGATACCACCTCCATGAGCAACGTCCTTCGCCTAGCCATCGTTGATCCAGACGATTCGAAGCGCGAAATGCTCAAGAACATGCTCTTGGGCATGGACATGATTTGGCTCGAAGCGGAGTGCTCGCGCTACGAGTTCTTCGCCGACGTGGTGGCCCAGACCAGCCCGGATATCGGACTGGTCGCCTTGGACACCGACTCCGAGAAGGCTTTGAGCCTGGTGGGCCGTCTCAACGACTTGGCCCCCGCCT
>CAYYBU010000622.1:0-2918 GCA_964469945.1 uncultured Planctomycetaceae bacterium | reverse complement strand
TCGACTCGCTGCAATTCGAGCGGCTGGTTTCGGCCTCCGGGCCCACCGGCGGCGAGATCCGCCGTCCTTCCGACGGCCAGACGCCGCGGCGCGTGGTCTTCATCAGTTGCGTGGGCTCGCGCGACAACGCCAAGGGCCTTTCCTACTGCTCGAAGATCTGCTGCATGTACACCGCCAAGCATACGATGCTCTACAAGCACAAGGTACATGACGGCGAGGCACATGTCTTCTACATGGACATCCGCTCCGGCGGCAAGAACTACGATGAGTTCGTCCGCCGCGCCATCGAGCAGGACGGGGCCCAGTACCATCGCGGCCGGGTCTCGAAAATCACCGAGGAAAACGGCCGGCTGATCGTTCGCGGCGTCGACACGCTGGCCGGCGAAGCCCTGACCATCGAGGCCGACCTGGTGGTGCTGGCAACCGCCATGTGCCCGTCCGACGGCGTCGAGGAGTTGGCCCAGAAACTCAACGTCGGCTACGACGAGTTCGGCTTCCTCAGCGAATCGCATCCCAAGTTGCGGCCCGTGGAGACCAACGCCGCCGGCGTGCTGGTGTGCGGCGCCTGCCAAGGACCCAAGGACATTCCCGAAGCGGTCGCCCAGGCCACCGCGGCCGCCGGCAAGGTGCTGGTGATGTTCAGCCACGAGCAACTCACCCGCGAGCCCGAGATCGCGCGGGTCAACGAGTCGCTCTGCGCCGCCTGTTTTGCCTGCGTGCGGGCGTGCCCCTACCACGCCATCGACCGCGCCGAAGTGCGCGATCGCAAGGGAAATTTGGTCAAACGAACCGCCCGGGTCAATCCGGGCCTGTGCATGGGCTGCGGCACCTGCGTGGCCGTGTGCCCCTCGAAGAACGTCGATCTCGACGGCTTCACGGAACAACAGATCTACGCCATGATTGAAAGCCTGGTATGAGCGAGAACAATAACAACTTCGAGCCGAAAATCATCGCCTACGTGTGCAACTGGTGTACGTACTTGGGCGCCGACCTGGCCGGCACCAACCGCCTGGAATATCCGGCCAACGTCCGCGTCATCCGCTTGCCTTGCACGGGCCGCATCGATTTCAACCTCATCATCAAGGCCTTCGAGGCCGGCGCCGACGCCGTGCTGATCTCCGGCTGTCATCCCGGCGATTGCCACTATACCGCGGGCAACTACCATGCCCGGCGGCGCTGGATGCTCTTCCGCGAGTTGTTGGAAACGCTCGGCATGGAGACCCAGCGGGTTCACTTCACCTGGATCTCGGCCGCCGAAGGCAAGAAGTGGCAACAAGTGGTCAGCCAGCTCACCGAAAGCACTCGACAACTGGGCCCCTACCTCGCCTACCGGCAAGTCTGTGAGGCAACCTGATGTTGGATCAACTGCGGCAAACCTGTGCGCGCTTGCTCGACGAGGGCTCCGTCCAGGTCATCATCGGCTACGGGCAACCGACGGCCGAGGGACCGGTGTGCCCCGCGTTCATCACGCGCAGCGCCGACGTCGGGCAACTGGTCTGGAACGACCGCTGCCTGCCCAATCTGACCGTTTATCTTTCCGACAAAGCCATCCGCGCCCTGGGCAAGCCGGCGATCGTGGTCAAGGGCTGCGACGCCCGGGCCCTGGTCGTGCTGGAGAAGGAATCGCAGATCGACCGTGCCGCGATGGTCGTCATCGGCATGGCCTGCCAGGGCGTGGGCACGCCGCAGCGGCCCAAGTGTGCGGCCTGCGATGTCCATGTGCCCAAGGGCGCCGACATCCTCATCGGCGTCCCCGAGCAGGAACTCCCCTCTCCTTCCGGGAGAGGGGCAGGGGGTGAGGGCGATCGGCCCCTCGACGTTGCCTCCCCGCCCGTCCCCGCCGAGCAGCGTTATGCCGCGCTGACCGCCTTCCTGAAACAAACGCCCGCGGAACGCATGGCCTATTGGGTCGAAGAACTTAGTCGCTGCGTCAAGTGCTACGCCTGCCGGCAGGTGTGCCCGTTGTGCTACTGCGAGCGTTGCATCGCCGACAAGAATCGGCCCACCGCGATTGCCACCTCCGCCACGCTCAAGGGCAACTTCGCCTGGCACATCACCCGGGCCTTCCATCTGGCCGCCCGTTGCGTCGGCTGTGACGAATGCTCGCGCGTCTGTCCGGCCGGCATCGATCTGCGGCTGCTGAACCTGTCGTTGGCCAAGGCGGCCGAGGAGAACTTCGCCTTCCGCGCGGGCATGGACCCGCAGGCCGAGCCGGTGGTCGGTTCCTACTGCGCCGAGGACAAGGAGACCTTCATCCAATGAGCGACGTGCTTTCCGTCGCGGCCTTGCGCCGCCTGGTCGAGTCGTGGATCGCCGCGGGTAAGCGCGTCGCCGGGCCGCGCCGCGTCAAAGAGGGCCTGGTCCTCTATCAATCGCTGGCCGTCGCCGAGCAACTGCTATTGGAAGGGTTCATCCGCCCGCGCAATTCGATCAAGGAGTTCGTCTTTCCGCGGCACGAAACGCTCTATCGCTACCGCTTCCAGGGCAAGCAGATCGAGTTGGCCGACGTGGAACCGCCGACCGTCGAGCAGATCATCGTGGCCGCGCGTCCTTGCGATGCGGCCTCGCTGCCGATTCTGGATCCGGTGTTCAACTGGGACTTCCAGGACAGCCTGTACAACCGCCGCCGCGAGTTGACCACGGTCGTCACCCTGGCCTGCCGGGAGCACGACGCCGATTGTTTCTGCACGTCGGTCGGTTCGGGGCCCGCCGACCCGCGCGGTTCCGACGTGCTGCTGATCGATCTGGGCGAGCAGAGCTACGAAGTCCGCTGCCTGACGGAAAAGGGGACGCAGCTAGTTTCCGGCCACACGGAGAGTTCGCCGAAGAGTGCGACGATCCCGGCGGGACCGCCGCCGCGCGTCGATCTGGAGGCCGTGCGGGCGCTGTTGGCCCGCGGCTTCGAGGGCGCGGACTGG
>CAYYBU010000621.1:0-2928 GCA_964469945.1 uncultured Planctomycetaceae bacterium | reverse complement strand
AGGCCGCGGTCCAATACCGCCTTCGAGATGCGGTCCGGCCGCTCCATCACCTCCAGATGGCTTTCGGCCGAGCCGATCGAGGTGATGATGCCTTCGCCCACGCGGGCGATGATCGTCTCTTCCGTGGCGCCGCCGATAAGCTGCTCGACGTTGGTCCGCACGGTCACGCGGGCGCGGACCTTCAGTTCCACGCCGTTTTTGGCGATGGCCGAGAGCGTGGTTTTGCCGGAGCGCTTCGGATCGGGGCAATCGATCACCTTGGGATTGACGCTGGTCTGCACGGCGTCGAGCACGTCGCGGCCGGCCAGGTCGATGGCGGCGGCACGATCGAAGTCCAAGTCGATGTCGGCGCGGTGGGCGGCGATGATGGCGCGGATCACGTTGGGCACGCTGCCGCCGGCCAGGTAATGGGCCTCCAGCCGCCGGGTGGTCACGGCCGTGGCTTCCTCGGTGCCAATGCCGGCCTGCACGGCCATGATCTTACCTTGTACGATGACCTGGGAATTGACGCGGCGGAAGCTCATGCCGATGAGGCTCCACATGCTCACGTTGGCGTTGGACATGTAGGCCCGGAACCAGATGTTGAAATACACCGCCAGCACCAGGATGAACACGACGCCGAAGATCAGGGCCGCCACGCCGCCGAGGATCATCAGGGGGATGGTGTCCCCACCATTCTTGGCAAACAAGACGGGCAATTGATGGAGCATGTGTGATCCTCCCGGGTTTTGCAGGTGGAGCGGATAGCCCCTCTTAGCATAACGAAGGGGACGCCAGATGGCTAGTGCCCACTGTAGCGGAAAACGGGGACTGGCTCCGTGGCACAAGTTGGTGCGGCATAAGCAGAAACGTTGCCGCCACGGTGCCTGTCCCCTTTTTCCGCAGGCGTTACCCCGCCGGTCGGACGAAGGTAGGTCAGGCTGTGCCTGACAAAGCGGGGACGTCAGGCACAGCCTGACCTACAGGGGGGTGGCTGGTACGGGCGATTTTTCCCCATTCCCCCCTTTCACGATGCCGACAGTAGCTTTATAATGGCGGGTCTTGTTATTCCGAAATGACTTTGGGAAGGTAGCAGCCAGTCATGCCCAAGATGAAGACCCACAAGGGGACGAAGAAGCGTTTTCGCCTGTCGGCCAACGGCAAGCCCAAGCATCGCCATGCCGGCACCAGCCATCTGGCGACGCGGAAGACGCACAAACAGAAGCGCAACCTCCGCGGCACGACGGTGGTCAGCTCGGTCGAGGGGAAGCGCATCCGCATGGCTTTGGGCCCCTACAGCAGTTGAACTAAATTCACCTCCGGGACGGGCACGAACACCACTCGCAGCAGGGTGGGGCCTGGCTCCCGCACGATCCCTGAAGGATTCCCATGAGAACGGTTAAAGGTGCGGCCAGAAATCAGGCCAAGAAACGCCTCTTTCGCAAAGTGAAGGGGTTCGTCGGCGCCCGCCGCAAGCTGGTGCGGACCGCCAAGGAAACACTCATCCGCGCCGGCGTTTACGCCTTCCGCGACCGCCACAATCGCAAGCGCGAGTTCCGCAAGCTGTGGATCATCCGCATCAACGCCGCGGTCCGCGAGCGCGGCATGCGCTACAGCGAGTTCATCTGCGCCTTGAACAAGGCCCAGATCGGCCTGGACCGCAAGATCCTGGCCGACATGGCGGTCAACGACCCGGCGGCCTTCGACCAGGTCGTCGCCGCGGCCAAGGAAGCCATCGGGGCGTAAGGACCGCTCCTCCGTAGGTCAGGCTGTGCCTGACAAGGCGGGGGCGTCAGGCACAGCCTGACCTACGATTTGCCTTGGATTCCCGCACTATGGCACTGGCTGAGTTTCTCGCAGAACTGGATTGCTTGGCCCGCGAGGCGGTGGCGGCGTTTTCCGCGGCCGCCGATGCCGCGGCCGTCGAGGCGGCGCGGATCCAATTCCTGGGCGCCAAGAGCGGACGCCTCAAGACCGTACAAAAAGGGCTCGGCGGCGTCGAGCGGGCCGACAAGCCGGCCGCCGGCCTGCGATTGAATGCCGTCAAGCAACAGCTTGAAGAGGCCCTGGAAGCGGCCCAGCAGCGACTGGCCGGCCAGAAGAGCACCACCGCGGCCCCGAGCGGCTTCGATCCCACCGTGCCCGGCACGCCGCTGCGGCTGGGCCATCTGCATCCCATCACGCAGACGATCGAGGAACTCAAGGACATCATGGGCCGGCTGGGCTTCACCGTGGCCGAGGGGCCCGAAGTGGAAGACCAGTGGCACAACTTCGAGGCCCTGAACATTCCGCTGGAGCATCCCGCCCGCGATCCGCTGGAAAATTTCTACCTGGCCACGGCCGCCGCGACGTTCGGGCCGAAGCCGGCGGCCGACGCGCCCGCTTGGCTGCTGCGCAGCCAGACCAGCACGGTGCAGATTCGCGTCATGGAGAAGACGCCGCCGCCGGTGCGGATCATTTCGCTGGGCCGCGTCTATCGGCCCGACACGGCCGACGCCACGCATTACCCCATGTTTCACCAGATCGAGGGCCTGCTGGTGGACCGCCAGGTGACGATGGCCGACCTGAAGAGCATTTTGCGGCTGTTCGCCCGCAGCTTCTTTCAGGAAGACGACGTGCATATCCGCTTCCGGCCCTCCTTCTTCCCCTTCACCGAGCCGAGCGTCGAGGTGGACATGAGTTGGCAGGGCCGCTGGATCGAGATGGGCGGCGCCGGCATGGTCGATCCCAATGTGCTGCGGGCGGTCGGCTACGATCCCGAGGAAGTTTCCGGCCTGGCCTTCGGTTTGGGCATCGAGCGCGTCTGTGCCCGCCGGCACCACGTCGGCGATATTCGCGAGTTTTACAAGAACGACGTGCGGTTCCTGCACCAGTTTTAACGTATCCGGCACACGCCGTGTGCCTGCTACTATCATGATCGTTTCCTGGAATTGGCTGAAGCAGTACGTC
>CAYYBU010000620.1:0-2929 GCA_964469945.1 uncultured Planctomycetaceae bacterium | reverse complement strand
AGGCACACGCCGTGTGCCGTAACCGACGGACGGCACACGGCGTGTGCCTCGTAAACATTAAGTCATCTACCCCCGGCGTAATCGCCATGGCAGCACCATCCTCGACCGACGGCAAGTCGCCCCGCATTCTCATCGTGCGACTCAGCGCGATCGGCGACGTGATCCACGGCATGCCCATCGCCTGTGCCCTGCGGGAGTGGTTTCCGCAGGCTTGGCTGACGTGGGTCGTGGAAGAGCGTGCCGCCGAGTTGCTCCAAGGCCACCCGGCGCTGGACGAGTTGATCGTGTTGCCGCGCGGATGGCTGAAATCGCCCCGGGCAGTCTGGCAATTGCGCCGCCGGCTGCGGGCAGCACAATTCGATCTGGCCCTGGAGGCCCAAGGTCTGACCAAGGCGGCCATTGCGGCCTGGCTCTCGGCCGCCAAGCGACGGATCGGCTTCGGCGGCCAATGGGGACGCGAGTTGAGCCCCTGGTTCAATACCGAGCTGGTCGATGCCTCGGACCGCCATGCCGTGGAACGCAACTTGGCCCTGCTGGAACCGCTGGGGATCGAGTCGCCGGCGGTTCGCTTTCAGGTCCCCGAGCGGGCGGCCGATTGCGCGGCCGTCACCGCGTTGTTGGAGCCCCTTGGATTGAGCGACGGTTTCGCCATCATCAACGTGGGGGCCGGCTGGCCCTCGAAACTCTGGCCGACCGACCGCTACGCCGCCGTGGCCGTCCACCTCGGCCGCGACTGGGCCATGCCCAGCGTGGTCGTGTGGGGCAGTGCCGCCGAGCGCGTCCGGGCCGAGCAGATCATTGCCGGCGCCGCGGGCCACGCCCAATTGGCTCCTAAAATGACCCTCGCGCAACTGGCCGTGCTGGCGCGCCGCGCACGGCTGTTTCTCGGTTCCGACACCGGTCCGCTGCACCTGGCCGCCGCGGTGGGCACTCCTTGCGTTGGGCTCTATGGCCCCTGGCCGGCTGCCAAGCATGGCCCCTATGGTTCGCAGCACGTCGTGGTGCAAAAAATGTGCATGGAAGGCTCCACGCGGCAACGCCGGCACGCGCCGCCCATCTACATGGAAGCCATCGACGTGCCGGCCGTCTGCGAGGCGTGCCGGCAAATCCTCACTCGCCCCCAGATGGTCCCCAGTTCATGATGACATTTCCACCCGCAGAAAGAACACCTCGTCGCCGCCGTTGGGCATGGCTGGCCGCCCTCGCGCTGCTGGGGGCCGCCGTTTGGTACGCCTCGCTCCCGGCGCCGCTCGGCCCGGCCGGCGGTGTCGCGCTGGAAGGCCACGTGACCCGGATGCCGGATGCCACTGCTGGCTCGCGGCGGACATTGCGGGTCGGCGCCTTCAATATTCACGGCTGCAAGGGGCCAGACAATCGCCGCGACGTCGCCCGCGTCGCCAAGTGCCTGGAAGGACTGGATTTCGTGGCCCTCAGCGAGGTCCACGGCCCACACCTCTGGCAGAAGCTCGATCAGGCCGGCGAACTGGGCGAGCAACTCGGCATGGCGTGGTTGTTCGCGCCCAACACCCGGGTGTGGCGCCACCTGGACTCGGGCAACGGCCTGCTCAGCGCGCTGCCGGTGGCGTCTTGGCAGCGGATCCCCTTGGCCAACTACGGCGGCCGCGGCTCTCGCAATGCCGTGCTGGTGGACCTGAAACATGGCGATCGCACCGTCCACGTCGTGCTGACCCACATTGCGCGGGGCGTGGACCGCGAACGTCAGGAGCAACTCCGCACCGTCCTGGCCTTGTACCTGGCGCTTGGCGAACCGGCCCTTCTCTTGGGCGATTTGAATTCCGACGCCAGCGACCCCCAGATTCACCAACTGCTGGCCACGCCCGGCGTGGTGGATGCGGTGGGCAAGATACTTGGCGGCAAAGACACGCCGCGGATCGATTGGATTGTCGCCCGGGGCCTGCGCCTCCTGGACGCCGGAACGCGCGACAACGGCGCTTCGGACCACCCGGCCGTTTGGGCCGAATTCGAGTGAAGGCTATGGAAACCTTGCACACGCTATCCTCCAAAACGGTTTGCCGGCTCGCCGGCGCCGCCATGGACTTGACGCTGAGCCGGCTTCCACCGCTGCTGCGCATCGAGACCACCAACGCCTGCAACTCGAAATGCACCATCTGCCGGCACCGCCAGATCCAGCGGCCCATCCAGCAGATGGACGAGGGCCGCTTCACGCAGATCATCGACCAAGGCGCCGCCTGGGGATGCCGCGAGGTCCATCTGCACAACTTCGGCGAGCCGCTGCTGGACGATCGCCTCGAAGCGCACGTCCGCTACGCCAAGCAGCGCGGCGTCGCCCGCGTGAAGATCTTCACCAACGGCTCGCTGCTGGACGAGCTGCGGGCCCGCAGCCTGATCGACGCCGGGCTGGACGAGATCAAAATCAGTTTCGACGGCGCCAGCAAGGAGGAATTCGAGCGTATCCGCTTCCCCTTGAAGTTCGATTGCGTGATCGGCAACATCGACCGCCTGGTGGCATTGCGGAACCGCCTCCGCGCACCGATGAAAATCGTCGCCACCTGTTGCAGCACCTCGGACAAGCAGGCGACGTTGCGACTGCTGTCCCATCGGGTCGACGGCCTGGTCTTCGGCAAGATCCACAACTGGACCGGCCCGCAGACAGGCAACGGCCACCACCGCGTGCGTAAGCCGTGTGCGCGGCTGTGGCGAACGCTCACGGTGCTGGCCAACGGCGACGTGGCCCTCTGTTGTCTGGACTACGACGGCCAACACGTGCTGGGCCGCATCAACACCGATACGTCGCTGCAAGCGGTCTGGCGCAGCGCGGCCTACGAGGAGTTGCGGCAGCGGCACAAGGATGCCCGACAGGGCGAGATCAGCCTGTGCAAAAGCTGCTCGAAGTCGTTCGTGTAGAGAACGCCCTCCGTGGCATTCCATGTATCCGGCACACTCCGTG
>CAYYBU010000619.1:0-2929 GCA_964469945.1 uncultured Planctomycetaceae bacterium | reverse complement strand
TACGCTCGATAGCTGAACTTGTCGCACTTTCATTGTTCGCAGTCGAGATGGACTCATGCCGTTGGCCCCTGTGCGCAGAGGTGCATCGCCGTACTCTTCTCGCGTCTTCGGTGTTGCCATCGTCGCGGGGGCGATGTTCTTGGCGGCCGCGCTCGCTTTGCCGAGCCTGGGCGAACACTTGTTCTGGGACGACGAGGCTAATACGGCCATCTACGCGCGAAACTTGCTGCATTTTCACCGCCTCACCGCCTGGGACGGCGCCAACTTGCTCAGTTACAGTTACGGCGGCGCGCTCGGTGAAGACCTCGGCCGGGAACTTCGCGTGCCTCCGCTGCCGGCCTGCATGGCGGCGGGAGGAATGTTGGTCTGCGGGGAAACGACCATCGGCGGCCGGCTCCCGTTCGTGCTCTGTGGCATCGTTTCCCTGGGCCTGCTGGCGGTGTGGTTGCGACGGCACTTGGGGCCGCGGTTTCCCTGGTATCTGCCGCCGCTGCTGTTGGCCATCAGCCCGGCGTACATGCTCTATATCCGCAACTGCCGCTACTTCGCCGCCGGGGTATTGTTTTCGCTCCTGGTGTGGCTGATTTGGGCCCCCGGCAAATCTCGCAGAGGTTCGGCCCATGGCCGCTGGTTTCAACGTCCGGATCTGTTGCGCTACGCCGCTGGAGTAGCGGCCGTCCTGCTACTGGCCCTGACGCACTACATGAATGCGGCCACGCTGCTGGCCACGCTGCCGATCTTCTTTCTCGATCGCCGCTACCGCCAACCGCGACAATATATCTTGCTGGGCCTGATGTGGGCCGCCGGGCTCTTGTATGCCCTCTGGGTCATGGCGACGCTCAATCCCCTGGCGGCCGACTATCAACCGGCACAAGATTGGCTGTTTGCACCGCCGCCGCAGCCCGAGCGATGGGCCCGTTTTTCCACGAACTGCTGGTGGTTCGTTCGCGATCTGGGAACCCACGAGTTCCTGCCATGGGCCCTGATCTCGGTGTTGCTGTTGCCCTTGATGCCCTGGCGGACGATCGCACGAGCATTCACCACGACATGGAGATGGCTACGCTATTCGGACGCGGAAGATGCCGCGTCGCCAGCGACGCCGTCTCGGTCCGCACAGTTGCCCGCCACGGCACGTCAACGCGGCGTCTTCACGTCTGACATCCCTTTGCCGAACGAGCCCGTGGCCGCCATTGCTCCCCCCGTTGTGGAAAATCATTCGCTCCGTTATGTACGGCGGCTGGCTTGGCGCGGCGGCGTGCTGGTCGTCCTGGTGTTGGCGTATGTGTCGATCACCGCGGGCCTGTTGCCGCCCGACATGGGCAAGGGGCCCACGGCCGAGATGCGCTACATCGTGCCGCTGCTGCCCATCGGCGCCACGCTGGCGGGCTTGGCGCTGGTGGTCCTCTGGTATCGTTGGCGGCCGGCGGCCCCGCTGGCGGCGTTGCTGTTGCTGACAACCAACTGGCTGTACTTCGGCTTCGCCGCGCAGCGCTTCGACGGCACCAGTGCCGGGTGGCCGCCGACGCTGTACCGTTATGGCGTGGAACTATGCAATCCTTACGAGACGGGCAACCGGGCGATGGTTGACCTGCTGCGGCAGCTTCCCGCGGGAACGCGCGTGCGGATCTGGCCGCCCTTCATGACGTATCCGCCCATGTTCTATGTGCCCCAGTTGCACTACTGCGACCAACTGACGGTGAAGAAGCACATCCGCAAGGACCTGTTGGCCCAGTTGCCCGACTATCTATTCGTGGAGCGAGCGCGGCCGGACGTGATCTTCGTACCGGCGCCTTACCTGCGCGCGGCCATGGAGGAAGTCGAACGCCGCTACGGCCGCGACGCCTACCGCATCGTCAAGACGCTGCGGCCCTACTGGAGCTACACGACCAAGCCGGAGATTCCGACGCATTTCTTTTGGCGGGCGGAGGGGAGTTGGCTGGAATATCCGGGGATGGCGATTTTGCTAGCCGCCGGATCGCCTCTGGAAAAGGAAGCGGCACTGGCCGGCAGTGCCACCGACGCCGATTCGGTCTGCAATCTGGGGCAGTCGCTATTGATCGCCCAGAAGCCGGAGCTGGCCGAGATCTGCTTCCGCGAGGCCCTGCGGATCAATCCAACCGATGCCGTGGCCCATTGCGAATGGGGCAACCTCTTGCTGGTGGAAGGGAAGGCCATCAGGGCGGAGGAACACTTCCGCGCCTCCCTCCGGCGGGATTCGCGTTGCGTGGATGCACTGGTCGGATTGGGCGCCGCGCTGGAATCACTGGGGCGGAAAGACGAAGCGGCCCGGCAGCAACGGGCGGCGCTGGAATTGCGTCCGCATTGGCCGCCCGCACATTACAACCTGGCCAAGGTCCTGGCGGAACAAGGCGAGCTCGACCGGGCGGTGGACCATTACCTCGCGGCGCTGGATGCCGATCCAAACTATACTTATGCCCACGTCAACCTGGGGGTGCTGCTGCTGCAAAGCGGCAGCGTCAACGAGGCGATCGAACATTTCCGCGCCGCGGTGCGCCTTCAGCCCGAGCTGATCGAAGGCCACGTGAACTTGGGCCGGGCGTTGGCGTCCAGCGGGCAGTACGAGGCTGCCGCGGCCGAGTTCCACGTCGCCCTGAGTCTGCTTCCCGCCCATTCGCCACTGCTTGAAAAGGTCCGTGCGATGCTGCGGAAGGTCGAGTAAGGTCAGGCCGAATAATAACTTCCGGACTTGGGCGGAAGGTCCGGTCCCCCGTAGGTCAGGCTGTGCCTGACAGTCCGGGGTGTCAGGCACAGCCTGACCTACGATTTGCGGATGTTATTTTTCTGCCGATCCTAACACATTTCTGCGGGGTGCCACTGCTGGCTTGTCCAGCAGTGTTGCGCACCGCGGTGGTTCGGCACTGCTGGACAAGCCAGCAGTGGCACCCTACGCCGTTAACCCTTTTGAAAA
>CAYYBU010000618.1:0-2936 GCA_964469945.1 uncultured Planctomycetaceae bacterium | reverse complement strand
GTCTTTCGCGACGATCGGGTGCAGCCCAGTCTGGATCGCGAGGATGCGTTGCGGAATGCCCCCCATCGCGACGAGGAGTGCTACCTGGTCCCCGCCGTGTTGGGCGAGGGGTAGTTCATGGCGATCATCGATCTCACCGCCACCGAATTGCTCGACGAGCTTACTTCCGGACGACTCCGTTCGGTCGAGGTCACCCAGGCGTTTTTGGATCAAATCGCCCGGCATGACGGCGCCGTGAAGGCATTTCTCCGCGTCGATCCGTCGGCGGCCCTGGCCCAGGCCGAGGCGATCGATCGTCGCCGTGCGGCGGGCAAGCCGCTAGGGCGATTGGCCGGCCTGCCGGTGGCGGTCAAGGACCTGCTTTGCAGCAAGGGCGAGCCCACCACCTGCGCCTCGCGGATGCTGGAGAATTTTCGCCCCCCCTATGACGCCACGGTCATTGCGCGATTGAAGGCGGCCGATGCCGTGCTGTTGGGACGGACGAACATGGACGAGTTCGCCATGGGCGGTTCCAACGAGAACTCGGCCTTCCAGGTAACGCACAATCCTTGGGACCTAGCCCGCGTTCCCGGCGGTTCCAGCGGCGGCGCGGCGGCCTGCGTGGCCGCGCGGATGGCCCCGCTGTCGATCGGCACCGACACCGGCGGGTCGATCCGTTGCCCGGCCGCCCTGTGCGGCATCAGCGGCATGAAACCCACCTACGGGCGGGTGAGCCGCTACGGGCTGGTGGCCTTCGCCAGCAGCCTCGATCAGATCGGCCCCCTAGGGCACACGGCCGAAGACATGGCCCTGCTGTTGGAGGTCTTGGCCGGGCACGACCCGCAGGATTCCACCTCCATCGATCGGCCCGTGCCGCCTTACAGTCAGACGGTCCGCCAGCCGTTGGCCGGTCTGCGGCTGGGCCTGGTGCGCGAGCATTTTGCCGCGGGATTGGATGCCGAAGTGGAAGCGGCCGTCCGCGAGGCAGTGCGGGTGTACGAGTCGCTGGGGGCCACGGTAAGGCAGCTTTCCATGCCGCACGGCAAGTACGCCGTGGCCACCTACTACATTATCGCCCCCTGCGAGGCATCCAGTAATCTGGCCCGCTATGACGGCGTGCATTATGGCTATCGCACGGACGAGCGGGCGATGGTGGCCGAGTTGGACGCCCAACGCCAGCAATTGCAGGCGGCCGGCGACACGGCGGCCGCGGAAAACCTGGAGGACCTGGATAATCCGCTGGTGCGCATGTATCGCCGCAGCCGGGCCGAGGGTTTCGGCGCCGAGGTGAAACGCCGCATCATGTTGGGCACCTACGCCCTCAGCGCCGGCTACTACGATGCCTACTATAAGAAAGCCTTGAAAGTGCGGCGGCTCATCCGCCAGGACTTCGACCGGGCGTTCGAGGAAGTCGATCTGATCGTGGGGCCGGTGACGCCCACGCCCGCCTTCAAAATCGGCGAAAAAATCGACGATCCGCTGTCGATGTACCTCTTCGACCTGTATACGGTGAGCACGAATCTGGCGGGATTGGGCGGCCTGTCGATCCCCTGCGGCTTCAGTTCCGGCGGACTGCCCATCGGGCTGCAATTGCAAGCCCCGCCATTCCAGGAAGAGCGTTTACTCCGCGGCGCGGCGATGTTCCAGCAGGCGACCGACTGGCATACGCGGCGGCCGGCGTTGGGGAATTAAGGCTACCCAAGGCGTTGAACCGCTGTAGGGAACGCCCTCCGTGGCGTTCCGTGCATTACCGTGAAACCGGAACGCCACCGAGGGCATTCCCTACAGCACGGCTGGACAAGCCAGCAGTGGCACCTGGCGCGGTTGATCGTGCCACCCGGCGCGGTAGAATACGGTGGACGGCCGACTTTGTGCTTCAGAAAAGTGGCTCGCCATATTCTCTTGCGGGCCCTCGGCGGAGGTGCGTTATGGAGATCGTTACCATGGGGCGCGTGATGATCGGGGTTCGCATTGAAAACCTGGAGGACGTGTATCAGGCGGCCAAGGGGGGGCTGCCGACCGAGCAGATTCGCCACGTCGAGGTTGCAGATGCCCTGGTCGATACCGGCGCCACGATGCTTTCGTTGCCACGACGCCTGATCGAGCAACTGGGACTTTGCCGCCACCGCACGCGCACCGCCCGGACGCCCGCGGGCATTATCTCGTTCGGCATTTATGACGCCGTCCGGCTGACGGTACAGGGACGCGACTGTGTGGTCGAGGTGGCGAAAGTCAACGATGAATGTCCGGCATTGATCGGCCAGATTCCCTTGGAGGCGCTTGATTTCGTAATCGATCCTGTGGGCCAGCGGTTGCTGGGCAACCCAGACCACGGCGGACAGCACATGATCGACATGTTCGCGTCGCAAATCCCAGATCCCTAAGCCGAGATCTCAAATCTCAAATTGCCGATTCAAAAACCGAAATCCGAAATCCCTCTTTCCCACCATGCCCGATCCGTACACCATCATCATCGGTCTGGAAGTTCACGTGCAATTGCTCACCGAGAGCAAGATGTTTTGCGGGTGCAGCACGAAATTCGGCGGCGCGGCCAACACGCAGACTTGCCCGGTGTGCATCGGTATGCCCGGTTCGCTGCCGGTGATGAACCGCCGCGCGGTCGAGCTGTCGCTGAAGACGGCCGTGGCCTTGAATTGCCAGATCGCCCGCTTTACCAAGTGGGACCGCAAGAACTACTACTATCCTGATTTGCCCAAGGGTTACCAGATCAGCCAGTTCGACTTGCCCTTGAGCTACGACGGTTGGCTGCCGATCAGCGACCCCAAGGGACGCGTCGAGCCCAAGCGGATCGGCATCATTCGCGCCCATCTGGAGGAAGACGCCGGCAAGAGCATGCACGACGAGGTGGCCGGCAAGGCCGACAGCCGCATCGATCTGAATCGGGCCGGCACGCCGCTCTTGGAAATCGTCAGCGAGCCCGACCTCTGCTCGCCGGC
>CAYYBU010000617.1:0-2953 GCA_964469945.1 uncultured Planctomycetaceae bacterium | reverse complement strand
GGCCGGCTTCGCGGGGGCCTGTTTCGCTGCGGCCGGCGCGGCGTCGGCGCTGGGCTTGGATTTTGCGGTCGGCTTGGCGGGCGATTTCGCCGCCTTCTTGCCGTCATCGTCACTGGCCTCTTTGTCTGCCGCTTTGGTCGTCTTCCCACCTTTTTCCGCGTCCGCTTCCGCAGTCGTCGTATCGCCCTTGGCGGCGGACCTGGTCGTGGCCGGCGTGGATTCGGGCGGCTTGACCGCCGCGGGGGCTGCCGCAGCCGGCGCCGGCGTGCCGCCGCTGCTCAAGATATGAATCGTCACGAATAGCAAGCTCAACAACAGCGCGCCGCCCATCACGCATCCCATGATGAGCAACAACTTCTTCTGCTCTTCCTTGTTCGCCCGGGCCGCTTTCCGGCCGGCGATTTTCAGCGGCTTACTGGTGTCGACCCCCAGGCCCTCGAAGTTCATGCCTTTGTTGTGCATGGGAATGCCGCCGGCAAGTTCTTCGGGAAACTGGTCGGCCGGCGCCGCGGGTGGCGCGGCTTGACCGGGCCGCACTTGGATGGGCTTGGCCGTGCGCGGCACGCCACTCGTGTTGGCCGCCGGCTTGGTCCCCGGCGTCTGGCGAGCGACGGGCAAGGGACCGCCGCTTCTTGCCTCGCCGGGTTTTTGGATCCCTGGTTTGTGGGCCGTCGGTTGCTGAGGGGACGCCGCCGCGGCGGACGAGTGGCCCTCGGGAAACAGTCCCTTCACGCGCGCCGCCGGCACCCACGGTCCGCTGGTTCCCCGGCGAAGAACGTCATCGGGCAACAAACGCCCTTTGGCCACCATCGTCTTGATCTGCTGACTAGACAACGGGCCCATTTCCGCGCCCGCAATCTGACAGAACCATTCCGCCGCCATCAATCGATCCTCGGCAAAACTTGTCTCTTCGCTCTGTCCGGTTGTTCCCCACCGATATTATTTAATGTAACCCGGGACACCCGCGCACGCCAGTACCAAGAAAGTGGGGTGAGACCAACGGAGCCGCAAAGTCCGGGGTCCGGTCCATTTTTTGGGACTGTACGGTCTTCTGTGTCAATCGTGCGACCGAAGGGGACAGTCCCATTTTCGTGGCCTCCTGCCACAAAAATCGGGACAGTCCCCGGATTTCCGGGCAGGAAGTTGTCCGAAAACATGGACCTGACCCCCTTGCGCTCCATTACCGGCGTATCTTCCCCGCCGCCCAAACCGCCAGTTTTTCCCGGAAAATCTTCGCGTTGTGGCGGATATCCACCGGAAAGGCCGCCCGCAAGAGAAAATCGTCGATTGCCGCTGTCAGGGGGCTAGTATGTCCAAGCCGCCGCATCTCGGCCAGCCAGGCCTCCTGCGCCCGGCGGCCGACCGGCATTCGTCCCGGCCGCGGTTCCAACACCATCACCGGCCGTTGCCGGCCCGCCGGGCCGATGCCGACCAGGGCGCTGCGCGCCACGTCGGCGTGTTGATTGAAGATCGCTTCGCAACGGACCGGATACATGGGGCCCGCACTGCTAAGCACCCGATGGGCCACCCGCCCGCAAAACCAAAACCGCTCCTGCGGGTCCAGATAGCCACTGTCGCCCATGCGATGCCAAACGTCGTGGCCGGCGACGATTTTCCCCAAGGCATTCGCTTCCCGGCGGGTGACGTATTCCCGCGTGACGACTGCCCCGCGGACAATCAACTCGCCGATCTCGCCGGGCGGGAGCCGCTCGGCCTGCTCGATGCTGGCCAGCGGACCCTCGACGATGCGGATCACGGCCCAGTCGATGCCGGGGAAGCGATGTCCCACGCACACGCCCGCGCCCTGGCGCGTCAGCGCGGCCGTTTCACCGAGCACCTCGCGGGCGGAAATCGAGGCCACCGGCAAGGCCTCGGTGGCGCCGTAGGGCGTATGCATGTCGCCGTCGGCGTGGATGCTGTCTTTCATCCACTGCAGCACTTCGGCCGGCACCGGCGCCCCGGCCGAGAGGACGCGACGAACCGTCTCCAGACGCACGCCATGCTGCTGGCAGTAGCGGCCCACGCGGTTCCAGATGGCCGGCGAGCCGAAGGTCTGCGTGACCTGCCAATCGCGAACCGCCTCGATGATCTTGGCCGGGTCCACCTGCGCCGGGTGCGAAGGATCCAGGTCGGGAATGACGGCCGTGACGCCCATCGCACAGTTGAACAGTCCGAACAGTGGAAAGCCGGGCAGGTCGATCTCGCCGGGTTGAATGCCGTAAAAATCGCGGATCTGTTCCACCTGGGCGTCGAAATTTCCGTGGCAATACAGGACCCCCTTCGAGGGCCCAGTGCTGCCGGTGGTGAAGATGATGGCCGCCGGGTCGTCGGCCGCGGTGGGGGCCAACTCGCTGCCGGACCAGGGGCCGCCGCGCAGTCGCGTCAACGTGGCGCCGCCCCAGAACCAGCGGCGTCCGACGGTCACATTCCAGTGTGCGGCGGCGAAGCGTCGCCCGAGCAGCGTCCGCACCGCATGAACCAGGGGCCCGGCGATAAACCCTTCCGGCCGCGCTTCGGCCAGGTAATGGACCAGGTTTCGCCGGCCCATGCCCGGGTCGATGAGGATCGCCACCGCGCCGAGCTTGAGGATGCCGAAGACCAGCGAAATGAAATCGATGCCCGGCCGCACCAGCAGTGCCAGCCGCGTTCCCTTGCGGGCCCCCAAGTCGCGCAGTCCCCGGGCGATGCGGTCGCTATCTTGATCGAGCTCGCGAAAGCTGATCTGGCGATAGCACCGCTTGCCCCGACGGTCGTAGCCCAGCGGTTCGACGACGGCGACGGCATCGGGGATGGTTTGGGCCATCGCCGCCAGCCGCGCGGCGACATTGACGCTCACTGGCCGAGGGTGCATGGCCTTGACTCCGCTTCTTGCAAGTACACAATTCCAGGAGGACTCTGGTAACCGTTCACGGGGCGGGCGGGGACTGGTCCATTTTTCGGCCAATCCGCGCTG
>CAYYBU010000616.1:0-2963 GCA_964469945.1 uncultured Planctomycetaceae bacterium | reverse complement strand
GGTGTGGCATAAGCAGAAACGTTGCCGCCACGGTGCCTGTCCCCTTTTTCCGCAGGCGTTACCCCGAGGCCCCGTCGGAAAAGGGGACAGGCACCGTCGCCAGCGACGCTGTCCCGCGGGGCCAGCCTGTTTGAGGCGACGGAGCCAGTCCCCATTTCCGACTGCCGAACTTGCGCAGTAGAATTAGGCCCCGCCTCAATACGGCGAGGAATTATCGCCGGGCAAAATGGGCTGGTTCCGCTCCGCGTGCCGGCTTTCGTTGGCACTGCGGACGCGAACGGCCGGGCCGTCCTTGTACGGACACACGTGCTCGCAGATCCCGCAGCCGATACATAGATCGGGATCGACGTGCGGCTGCTTGATGGTCCGCTTCTGGCCCTTGCGGTCCTGGATTTCCACTTCCAACGTGTAGATCGCCTTGTTGGGGATCGGGCAGTGCTCTTCGCAGACGATGCAGTCGCGGCCGTAGGCGTAGGGCAGGCAACGCGTAACGTCGAAGGCCGCCAGGCCGATGCGCACCTTCTTCTTCTCCTCCACGGTCAACGGCTGGAGGGCTTCGGTGGGGCAGACCTGGCTGCACAAGTTGCAATCGTAGCTGCAATAGCCCAACTGCGGCACCAGCCGCGGCGTCCAGATTCCCTCCAGGCCCGCCTCGGCCAGAGTGGGTTGCAAACCGCCGGTGGGACAGACCTTCATACACAGCCCACAGGCCAGGCAACGCTGGAGGAAGTCGCGTTCCGCACGGGCGCCCGGCGGCCGGATCAGCAGCGGGTTGAAGGTCAGGGCATCTTCCTGGTTGTTCAACTGCAAGGCGGCGGCCTGCGGCGTGGTGCGCATCATCCACAGCGTGGCCAGACCGCCGGCGGCCGAGGCCAACAACATGCGTTTGGACAGGTCCACGCCTTCGGCGGCCGGTTCTTTGCTCCAGGGCTTCACCAGCGCGAAGCTGAGGCCATCGCGGTGGCACTGCGTCGAGCAGTTCATGCAGACGAAGCACTCGGCCCGCTTCCAATGTGCGGCGACTTCATCGCCGGCGGCCGCCGCCGCAGCATTGGCGGCGCCGTGGCAGTCCTGGGCACACAGGTCGCAGTGGTTGCAAGCGTCGGCCTGGACGTTTCGCCGCAACAGCGGCCGCCAGGCGAACACGCCGAGCAGGGCGCCCAGCGGGCAGAGGTAGCGGCACCAGAATCGCCGCCGATAGACGTTGGCCAGCAAGGTGGCGACGAACAGCAGCAGGATCAGCCAACTGCCCTGGAAGGTCCAGTTGCGCTGGCTCAGGTAGACGCGGTTGTGAAAGAACTCGCGGACCGGTTCGGTGACCGTGGTGAGCCGCGCCTTTCCCACCCCCGGGTCGGCCTGGTAGATGGCGGTCGAGCTTTCGTCGACGGCCCATTGCACGCCGGGCAGCATGGTGCTGGTCATGCTGCGATACAACAGCACCAGTGGATCGAAGACGCAGACCCAGTGGCCGCCCAGGACGGCCATGGCCAGAAAGCCCGCCAGCAGGTAATACTTCGTCCGCTGCCAGGGCGACCAGTGGTCGCGGCGTTTCTTGTTCGGCCAGAGACGATCGACGACCCAGCCCACGGCGGCGTGGATCGTTCCCAGCGGGCAGATCCAGCCGCAGAACACGCGGCCCAGCACGATTGTGGCCAGCACCAGGCCCAACGACGACAGCATCACCAGGGGAACGGCGTGGGCCGTCAGCCAGGTGGCCAGCAGCAACAGCGGATCGATCCAGAAGAACAGTTTCAGCAGCGGGTTGAGGTCCGTGTCGGCGCGCAGCCGCGTCTGGACGAACAACCAGCCGAACAACAACAGCATGGCGATCTGCACGACTGTGCGGCTGCGCGCGGCCGGCCAGATGGAACGACGACCGCTCATGAAACGGAGAACTCCCGTAGCGCCAAGGAGCGGTAGTCGATGCGGCCCAGTCCATACTGCTGGCCTTTGACGATCGAGCCGATGTCGGTCGGCTTGTGGCCCATCACTTCGGCGCCCCAGGCGTCGAGGGCGACGATGTCGACGCCGGCGGCGATGGTAGTCTTCAAGAGGACGTCGCCGAGGTTGCCGCCCATGGGGCCGTGGTTGGTGAGGATCCGCACGGCATCGAGCACGCAGATTTGCGGTTTCATGTAGCGGGTGAGGTCGGCCAGGCAGGTGGGGATGTCCTGGTGGAAGGTGTTGCGCTTGTCGATCACGCCCATGTAGTTCTTCATGCACATGGTGCTGGTGGAGAGCATGTGATGTTTGACGATGGGGACGTTGATGACCAGGTCGCAATCGAGGATGGCCGGATAGACGGGGATGGTCTTGACGCGCTCGCCCTTGATAGCCACGTCGCGGAAGCGGCTCTGATCGAGGAAGTGTACTTCGGCGCCGGCCGCTTTGGCGGCGGCGGCGATGCCGCTCTTCTGATAGGTCGCTTGGGCGCGGTTGCAGGTGTTGTCGCCCACCTTGACGGTCTTGGCGCCGGCCTCGAAGCAGAGCCGCACCAGCGTGGCCACGACATCGGGATTGGTGTTGGCGGCATACTGCGGGGCGCGGTCCCAACCGATGTTGGGCTTGATCCAGACCACGGCGCCGCGGCTGACGAAACGCTTCAAACCGCCCAGCCCGGCGATAGCCTTCTCGGTGAGTTTGACGGCGATCTGTTGCAATTCCGCGGCGCGGGGCGTGCCCTGACCGGCCCAGCGGGCGATGGTCATGTCGGCGGGCTTGGCGGCGGCCGCCTCTTGGGCCAACAGGCTTTGCCCGCCCAGGGCCAACATGCCGGCGGTGGCTGCCGAATGGGTCAAGAATACGCGTCTGCTAGGCTTCTGCATCGAACGACTCCCCTGCGCAAAAAAAGAAAACGAAACGCTTAGCGCATGATAACCGCAGCGTGGGGCGGATGGCAAGCGCGGTTGCCAGGAGAACTGCAAAGTCGGGGTCCGGTCCATTTTTCGGCTCAAACGCTTCGT
>CAYYBU010000615.1:0-2966 GCA_964469945.1 uncultured Planctomycetaceae bacterium | reverse complement strand
AAGACGGCTACGAGTCGCGCGACCCGGAGCAGCCCTACGGCGCGTCGGCCGACGACAACCAGGAGGATGCCGATCAAGGGAATGCCGACAGGTCGGATTCCGAGGAGCCGGCCAATCCGCAGACCTCGGCTACGGGCGGGGCGTTCTCCAACGTCCTCGGGGCCTGGGTCGCGCAGTCTGCCAGCAGCCTCAGCGGCAACCTTCGCGACTATACGCGCCAACTCGTCCAGCTCGGCATGGGCTGGGTGAAGCCGCCAAAAACGATTGCGACGAAATAGCCATAACAGGAAGTTGGCAAACGAGTTACGGTCCAGGTTGCCGCGGGCGGCCTGGACCATTTTTTTCACCCTGGCCCGGACCGCCGGTGGCGGGGACAGGTAAAATGATTTTCTCCCCCCAATTCGCAGGTTTTTGATTGGTAAAATGACGAGCATTCGAGTAGAATGAGCGTAGTCTGAGAAGGGTGCGTCTGCCGTTTTTTCCAGGGAGAATATCTCGGCGTGCCCTCGCTGCCGCTACGGAACACGGCCGATGCGAGGTCCGCTTCACTGTCGTTTGTCGGAGACCGCAGTCATGTCAAAAACTCTTTTCTTGCGGTGTGCAGGATTGCCTTGTGCAACCGTGGTCGCGGCGCTATTGGCTGCGGCGACTTGGGGTGCGGAGCCGGGCTCTGAGGCGGCCGGGCTCAAGTACTTTGCCCATCCCGATGGGACCAACTACTTCGCCCTGAGTGTGAAACCGCCGGCCGCGACGGCCGCAGCCGGTCCGCACGACGTGGTGATCGTGGTGAGCACGTCGGCCAGCCAGATCGACGAGTATCGCACCAAATCGCTCGAGGCCTTGCAGTCGGTGCTCGCCGGCCTAGGGGCGGAAGATCGTGTGCGATTGATCGCCGCCGATCTCGACGCCGTTCCTTTGACCAAAGGCTTCGTGGCTCCCAACAGTGCGGAGATGACGGCGGCGATCGCCGCGCTCCAACAGCGAACGCCGCTGGGTTCTAATGATATGGAAAAGGCGCTCACCACGGCGGCCGCCAGTTTCGGCGCCAGTGCGAAGAATCCCCGCGCATTGATCTATATCGGCGAAGGCAGCAGCCGCGCCAACGTCATCAGCCCCGAGAAATACGAGAAGCTGGTCACGTCGTTGGCCGAGCAGCGGATCCCGGTGATCGGCTACGGCGTCGGCCCGCGCGTCGACCAGCAAATGTTGGGCAGCCTGGCCCAGCAGACCGGCGGTACGGTCATCGACGACGGCAAGAACGTGACGGCCGCGGATGCCGGCCGGCAATTGGCCACCGCCGCGAACGCGGCTGTGTCGTGGCCGAGCGTTGCCAAGTGGCCGGCCGAGATGGGCGAGGTCTTCCCGAAGGCGATGCCGCCGCTGCGCAGCGACCGCGATACCGTGTTGATCGGCACGCTCAAGGGTAAGGGCCCCATGCAGATCGACGCCACGGTGGACGGCCCGGGCGGCGTCAGGAAGGTTTCCTGGAATGTCACTCCGGAAAAGGCCAACGAAGATTACAACTATTTGACCTCGCTGGTGGGTCAGGCCCGCATGGACGGCGGCCTGAGCTTGCCGCTGGTCAGTTCGGCGAGTCTGGAGGCGGCGCGGCAGCAGCTTCAGGCCGGGGGGCGAAGCATGAATCAACTCGCCCGCCAGGCATTGGCCTCGGGCAATCTCGACGCGGCGGATCGCCTGGTCGGTGAGGTGTTGCGTCGCGACCCGGGCGACCCGGAAGCCCTGACCATCCAGCGTGCCGTGGCCAAGAAGCGACAGGCGGGCGGGGGCGTTGCGGGCGGAGCCGATGCGCCGCCGCCACCTCCCCCGGCCGGCGCCGATTCGCCGGCCGCCGGCGCCGCCGATGGCCTGAACATGGTCGGACCGGCGCCCGGCGCCGGTCCTGGTCCCGGCGAAGGCGGTGCGGCCGAGGCCTTTGCCCAGCAGCGCTCCGCTTTGACCAACGTCGTGCAGACCGAGGTGCAGAACGCCGTCAACCAGGCCCGCGGCCTGATGGGGACCAACCCCGTGTTGGCCTTGCAGAAGTTGCGCGAAGAAGCGGAGAAGGTCAAACAGGTGCCGGATTTGACCCCGGAGAACCGCGATCAACTGATGAGCACATTGCAGGCGGCCATGCGTGAAGGGGCGCGCCGGCAAACCGAATTCGAACTCCGCCGCCAAGAGCAGCAGGAGCGCATCGCGGCGGCCAAGGAGCAGGCCATCCTGACGGACAACGCCATGCACGGTCAGCAGAAGTTGCGGCAAGTGATGGATCGCTTCGACTCGCTGATGGCGGAAAACCGTTTCCGCGTGGCGGAAGAGACGGCCGCTGCGGAAGCGGCCCGCTTGGCGCCCAACGACCCGATGCCGGTGGCTGCCACGGAGACGGCCCGGATGACGGGCGCTTACGTGGCCGCGATGCAATCGCGGGTCGCCGATCAAAAAGGTTTTGTCGACCAGTTGGCCCAGGTGGACAAAGCGGCCGTCCCGATGTCGGACGATCCGCCGATCGTCTATCCGGACGCCGAAGTCTGGAAGGAACTGACCGCGCGGCGGAAAGAGAAGTACAGCTCGATGGACCTGTCCAAGAAGGGCTCGGCCGAGAAGAAGATCGACGAGGCCCTGAAGTCGCCGACGACGCTGGAGTTCATCGACACGCCGCTGACGGACGTCGTTGATTATCTGAAGGACTACCATCAGATCGAGATTCAGTTGGACAAGAAGGCCATGGAAGACGTGGGTATCGGCCCCGACACGCCCGTGACGAAGAACCTCAAGGGGATCTCATTGCGGTCGGCCTTGCGACTGATGCTCCGCGAGTTGGGACTGACCTACGTGATCCAGGATGAAGTGTTGCTGATCACCACCCCGGAGGCGGCCGAGAGCCGCCTGACGACCAAGGTCTACCCCGTGGCCGACCTGGTGTTGCCGATTCGCACCCCGAGCATGTCCGGCATGGGCGGCATGGG
>CAYYBU010000614.1:0-2970 GCA_964469945.1 uncultured Planctomycetaceae bacterium | reverse complement strand
GAAGCCGAACACCAGTTGCAGCATGTCCATGATGTTGTTGAATCGCAACACGGAGTAGGCGGCGGCGATGCTCAGCACGGTGCCGGCAAGCGTGGTCACGCGGCCCATCCACAGGTAGTGTTTGTCGGAACGGTTGGGGGCGATGTAGCTCTGGTAGATATCGTAGGTCCACACCGTGTTGAAGGCCGTGACGTTGCCGGCCATGCCCGACATGAACGAGGCCAGCAGGGCGGTCAGCCCCAGGCCAAGGACGCCGGTGGGGAAGTAATAGGCGATCATGTTGGGCGTGGCCATGTCGTAGTCGAGGACCACGTGGCCTTCCTTGTCGTGTGCGACGAGGTACTTGGTGACGTTGCCCTGCGAGTTCTTCTTCTCGAAAACGAAGGGCTTGTCGGCGACGGCGATCGTCTCGTCGCCCTTGATCTCGGCGTACTTGGGCGGAATGATGCCATGTCCGAAGGTCTGGGTCTCCGTGTCGATCAGGGTACTGGCGGTGCGCGTAGCGGGCAGTTTGGGATCGATTTTCTGCGAGCCCACGACCAGGGCGATCATGCCGGGCAGGATCACCAGGGCCGGCAGGAGCATTTTCGGCACGGCGCCGATCAAGGGGGTGCGGCGGGCGGCCGACATGGACTCGGCGGCCATGGCCCGCTGCACGACGAGGAAGTTGGTACACCAGTAGCCGAAGGCCAGCACGAGGCCGAGGCCCATGACCATGCCCACCAACTCGATGCCCATGGGATTGTTGTCGGGCGACATCATGGGCTGCCAGACACGCGTCCACGTGCCGGGCGGGTAGTCGTGGGTGTAGCCCAGTTCGGTGGCATGGGCAGCCACGCCGTTGAGTTTGGTCACCAGGCCTTGCCAGCCGCCGACATCTTTCAGTCCCAGCAATACGACCGGCAGGAAGCCGACGACGATGAGGAAAAACTGCAACACCTCGTTGTAGATGGCCGAGGTAAGGCCGCCCAGGTAGATGTAAACCAGCACGATGACGGCGGCGATGAGCAGGCCCTGGTCGTAGCTGACGCCGATGATGGGGGCAATGATCTTCGCCAGCATGTGCAGCGAGATGCCGGAAGAGAAAATCGTCATCACGGCGAAGGAGATGGCATTGAAGCCGCGGGTCTTTTCATCGAAACGCATCTTGAGGTATTCCGGCACCGAGCGGGCCTTCGAGCCGTAATAGAAGGGCATCATGAACAAGCCCATGAAAATCATGGCGGGAATGGCCCCCAGCCAGTAGAAGTGGCAGGTCAACATGCCGTATTTGGCCCCCGAGGCCCCCATGCCCACCAGTTCGACCGCGCCCAGGTTGGCCGAGATGAAGGCCAGGCCGGTAATCCAGGCCGGAATGGCGCGGCCCGACATGAAGAAATCGGCGCTGCTTTTCATGAACCGCTTCAAGGCGAAGCCGATTCCCAGCACGAACAAGGTGTAGATGATGAGGATGGAATAATCGATAGGATTCAGATGCATGGGAGATCCTTGACTGCCGCGAGTCTCAGAGAGCACGGTCCGCCACGACACTCGATTTTGCCATTATCGTCAGGAACGCGAAACCCGCAATAGGTGGCAGCGCGGTTTTTCAGCGAAAAATGGACCAGACCCCGGTTGGCGGGCAAGGGGCCCCACCAGCCAGGCCCAGATACTCCCTTCACGATGGTGTTTCCTTGTTCATCTCGGCTGCGCCCCACGGTACGGCGTCCAATGCGTCCCTGCCGCAAAGGGATTCCAAGAGCGGCAATCGCACGACGATTCTCGTGCCTTTGCCGGGGGTGCTGCTAATGGAGGTCCGGCCGCCCAGCAGGCGGGCGCGTTCGCGGATGCCTTGCAAACCGAAATGGTTCTGCCCGACTTTCGTCGCATCGAAGCCGTTTCCCCAGTCTTCGACGGCCACGCGAACCCAGTCGTGCCCCTGCATCAGCATGATGCGGGCGCGCGGGCTGCCGCTATGGCGGCGGACGTTGGCGAGGCTCTCCTGAACGACGCGGAAGAGGGTGCTTTCCAAGGGGGCCGCCAGGCGGTCGAAGCGGATCCGATGGTAGAACTCCACGGCGAGCCCGCCTTGCTCCTTGGCTTCGCAAGCGAGGTATTCGATGGCGGCGACGATGCCGGACTCATCGAGAATCGGCGGTCGCAAGCCGCTGATCAGCCGCCGCGCTTCGGCAATGCTTTGCGCAAGCAAGGGCTCAGCCGTGGCCAACGCCTTTTCCGCCGCCGCGGGATCCTGAAACTGGAGTTGGCAGAAGGCTTGCAGTTGCAGATGGGCGCCGATGGCCAGTTGCACGAAGCCATCGTGGATCTCGTAGGCCATCAACTGCCGGTCGCGTTCGTGCATGTCCAGGACGCGCCGCAGCAGACGCTGCTCTTTTTGCAGGCTTTCTTCCGCCTCTTGCCGGGCGGTACTATCCTCGACCATGCCTACGGGGCCAAGCTCGAACGCCTGTTGGAATCGCCGCTGGCTTTCTCGCTGCGCCTCGGCGGCGCGCTCGAAGGCGGCCAGACGGTGGCGCAGCGTTTGCAACTCCTGAAGCAGTTGTGCGGTGCTCTTATCCTGATCCTGCATCAACGCCTAGCCCCTGTTGCCCGGGAGCTTGCCCTGACGGATCCGCTGGCCGAAGGTGGGCGACTGCGGATTCTTCGGGTCGGTCTTCATGCAGGCGACTTTATTCAACGCGCTGCGTCGGTTCATCGCACGATTCTCCACGGAAAAAATACGATTGGGGGCGAACCGATATAGTATGCCGATTGGATGCTTGCCGTGCAACGGGCGGCGGTCGCCGGCGGCCCCGCCCTGTGAACGGTTACCAATTTTTTTGCACCATCGGCTTGCCACGATGATCCGTTCGAGGTAATTTGGAGGGAAATGTCGAAAAACCCAGGTCGGGCCCTATCATGGAAACCGTGGCGAAGCGCTCTTTGCACCAGAAACAGTACGCCATCGGCGTCGATTACGGAACCAACAGC
>CAYYBU010000613.1:0-2971 GCA_964469945.1 uncultured Planctomycetaceae bacterium | reverse complement strand
TGGGACGAAGCGGCCCTGCGTCAGACGGTGGTCGAGTTGGGCCGGCAGTTGGCCCGCCTGGAACGGGGCGACCTGGCCCGGCAGAGCCTCGAAGCGTTCGGGGCGGTCATTTTGGCCCGCGATGCCGAGGAGGCATGCGCGCTGGCCAACGACATCGCGCCGGAGCACCTGCACATCGCCACCGACAACGCCGAGTGGCTGGCGGACAAGATCCCGCACGCCGGGGCCATTTTCCTGGGCAACTTCACCCCCGTGGCCTTGGGCGATTATGCCGCCGGCCCGTCCCACGTGCTGCCCACTAGCGGCACCGCGCGGTTTGCCAGCGGACTGTCCGCCAACGCCTTTCTCCGCAGCACCAGTCTCATGCACTTCAGCCGCCAGGGCATGACCAACCTGGCCCCCGACGTGCAAGTCCTGGCCACCACCGAAGGCCTGACCGCCCATCGTGCCAGCGTGGAAATCCGCAGAAAAGGGGAAGTTTGATGACGTGGTGTTGGGGACGCGTCAACGGGGACTGTCCCGATTTTTGTGGCAGGAGGCCACGAAAATGAGATTGTCCCCTTCGGTCGCACGATTGACACAGAAGACCGCACAGTCCCGTCAACGCAACTATTCGGCGTCCTGATCTCTCTGGTTCCGGTAGCAAACGCCGGTCGGGACCGCTGGACACCGATTCGGCTCGGCCACTATAATTGTTGCGGAGAGCGATTATCATCAGCCACCACCCCAACAAGCATATTCGCGAGGCGGTGCAGTACGCGCTGGCACACGGCTGGACGCTGCGAGAGGCGGGGCCAAGAGCGCATGCATGGGGCCGGCTGTACTGTCCTCGTCGCGACCGGGAAGGATGCCAGCATGCCATCTACAGCACTCCGCGCGTGCCCGAGGCTCATGCCCGTGATATTCGGCGCGCGGTGGACAGTTGCCCCCATCAGCCGGAAAGAGAATGAGCTATGAAACGTTACGACTTCACTTTGGTCCTCTCCGAAGGGGCGGAATTGACTGACCAGTTGGTCGAGGACCTGTACGATGCGGGGTGCGATGACGGCTCGCCCAGTTCACGCGGTGCGACGGTCATGGTCACCTTGCATCGCGAGGCCGAGTCCTTGGAGCAGGCTATTCGTTCGGGCATCGCCGACGTGCAGAAGGCATCGTGTAGCGTGGCCCGAGTCGAAATCGAACTGGAAGATCTTGGCGAGGCCGCTCCCGTCGTGGGAAAGGCGCCCCGGGTGGAGTAGGTTCTACAAGTTTTCATCCTTCATCGTTCATCCCTCATCCTTCCCCATGTCCCACGTCCGCTCTAACATTCAATCCATGTCCGGTTACGTGCCGGGGGAACAGCCGCAAGACGGCCAGTTCATCAAACTGAACACCAACGAGAATCCCTATCCGCCTTCGCCCGCCGTGGCCGTGGCCGTGAACGAGGCCGTAGAACGGGGACTGCAAAAATATCCCGATCCGCTGGCCGGCGCCTTCCGCCGCCGCGCCGCCGAGGTGCTGGGCGTCCCGCCCGACTGGATCATGGCCGGCAACGGCAGCGACGACATCCTCACCATCGTCACCCGTGCCTTCGTCGGGCAGGGCCAACTGCTGCGGTTGCCTTACCCCAGCTACATCCTCTACAAGACGCTGGCCCAGCTTCAAGGCGCCCGCAGCGAAGAGATACCGTTCCGTGGCGACTGGTCGCTGCCGGCGGAGTTCGCCGCCGCGGCGGCCGACTTGCGGCTGGTGTTTCTGGCCAACCCGAACAGTCCCTCCGGCACGGTCGTGCCGCCCGCCGAGGTTTTGCGGCTTGCCGAGCAACTCCCCTGCCCATTGCTGGTGGACGAGGCCTATGCCGATTTCGCCGCCACGAATTGTCTCGACTTGGTCGCGCGGAGCGACAAGATCATGGTTTCGCGGACGTTGAGCAAATCCTACGCGCTGGCCGGCCTGCGGTTCGGCTACGTGGTCGCCCAGCCGCAGGTGATCGAGCAGCTCGTCAAGGTCAAAGACTCCTACAATTGCGATGCCCTGTCGATTGCGGCGGCCACGGCGGCCATCGGCGACCAGGCCTGGCTGGCCGCCAACCGGGCAAAAATCCTGGCCACGCGGCAACGGCTGGTAACGAATGTGCGGAAATTAGGGTTTGCCGCGGTCGATTCGCAAGCTAACTTTGTCTGGGTCACCCATCCGCAGCGGCCGGCCAAAACGCTCTACGAAGAACTCAAACGCCGCCGCATCCTGGTCCGATACATGGACTATCCCGGTTGGGGCGACGGGCTGCGGATCAGCGTCGGCACCGACGCGCAGATCGACACTTGCCTGGAACAGTTGCGAGAAATTGGTCTTAGGTCTTGGGACTTGGGGCTTGGGAAGTCCTAGAGCAGATTCGATATATTTTAGTGGGAACCATTGAAGCCCGAAGTGCAAGCGAGGTCGTGGCGTATGCGTCTTCGCTTGCGCTTCCGGCTTCGATGTCGCCTGGCCGCGTGCTATATGCGCGTCTGAACCTAAGACCCAAGACCTGACCCTCAAACAAGGACTTCCCCATGGCGCGATCGGCCAAGATTCAACGCGAAACCACCGAAACGAAGATCGAGCTGGAACTGACGCTCGACGGCAGCGGCCAGGGGCAGGTCGCCACCGGCGTCGGCTTCTTCGATCACATGCTGACGCTCCTGACCAAGCACAGCCTGATCGACCTGACGCTCAAGGCCGAGGGCGACCTGCACATCGACCCGCATCACACCGTCGAGGATGTCGGCATCTGTTACGGGAAAGCCCTGGTGCAGGCGCTGGGCGACAAGGCCGGCATTCGCCGATACGGCAGCGCTACGGTGCCGATGGACGAGACGCTCGTGACCGCCGCGGTCGATCTGAGCGGCCGGCCGTTCCTCGCCTGGTCCGCGGACGTGCCGACCGAAATCCTCGGGACGTTCAATTCGCCGTTGGCCGAGGAGTTCTGGCGAGCGGTTTCCAGCAACGGCCT
>CAYYBU010000612.1:0-2971 GCA_964469945.1 uncultured Planctomycetaceae bacterium | reverse complement strand
GACCCTTGTTGACCAACACGGCACGCGGCATGCCGGCGAAAACAACGTCGCTAACGCCTTTGCCGCCAACCGGTTGTGCCGTGCGGAATTGGACGCGGGAATCAGGGGACGCGGTATCGCTTTCGCTAAAATCGCCCGGACGAGGTTGGTAAGCGGCGCGGCCATGATCGAGTGTTTGCAGACGCCGGATCGGGCCTATCGGCAGCTCTTGGCTTCGCAGCCCGCGGCCCGCTGGACCCTTCCCTGGTGGGACGCGCAGTTCTTGTCGAAGGACGCGACGTGCCGAGATCGTCGGCCTGGTGTGGAAGTTCCACCCCAAGCGGGCGTAAAAGCCGTCGAAGGCGACTGATTGACAGTGGCGGGGCGATCCCTATAATGCTGCTGGAAATCGCGTGGCACGGCCGGGGAGCCCCATCGCGAGCCGCACAACCGAGGAGACCATTCGATGGGCAACGTGACAGAATTTTCCGATATTAATTTCGCCGCCGAAGTCTTGCAGGCCGGCCAACCGGTGTTGGTCGATTTTTGGGCCCCCTGGTGCGGTCCCTGCCGCATGTTGGCCCCCATCGTGGACCAATTGGCCGCGGAAAACGCCGCCGCCATCAAGGTGGGCAAAGTCAACGTCGACGACAGCCCTTCGACTGCCGCCAGCTATGGCATCAGCAGTATTCCTACCCTGATGCTCTTCAAGGACGGCGAGGTGGTCGATCGGTTCGTGGGTGTGCAGTCCAAAAATCGTCTCCAGGAAGCCATTGATCTGGCGATCGGCTAGGAGCCTGTAAAAGAATAAGTTGAGCAAATATGGGAAGGCAAACAGGTGCAGCGCCGTTTGCCTTTCCATTGCCTGCTATTACGGCCACAATCGCTGATGTCGGGTTTTTCTCGCAATTCCTTATTGAAGTAAAGGCGACCGGCGAAGTCTGGGCGGCTGGTATGCTCGCTGGCCGGTCGCCTTTGCTTCAATAAAATTGCTCAACTTATTCTTTTACAGGCTCTAAGTCCCCCACTAGATCGCGCGCGACGATCGCTGTAGAATCGAGAGTTCTCGGCAGTTGGAATGGATGCCATTTCCCTTCGACCCACACAGGAGAAGCGAGATGGAAGTTCACGAAGGCGACCATGTGCGCGTCAATCTGGCCCCCTTTATCGGCTCGGCGATGCGCTGCAATCTGTCGGTGCCCTGCAAGATTCTTACCATCGACGGTATCCACGTGCAGGCCTGTTCGGAATACCCGTGCCGCGAAGTCGCGCTTTGGGTAGACGCCCGTTGGATTGACGAACTCGTGTTTTCCACGGCGGTGTTGGCGGGCGTATGATTCCGTGGCTCTTCTCTTGGCAAATCGCCGTCGCCTGTCTTGGCGTCTACGTCATACGGGTAGTTCTACACAAGCTCGTCAGAGTGTGATCGGCGAGTGATAGAGTTCAATCCTGGCCCGTTCTGAAGGGCCACTTGAAATCTCGGGGACTCCCGTGTACCCTGAAAGAAAGGGACCAGGAGAGCGCACGTGGCTATCGACACTGCCGTGATGGGGCTGTCGTTGCTGTTGCAATGGACGGCGGCCGCATTGGCACTGCGGCTGATCTGGATCACCGGGGCCGGCAAGGCGTGGGCCATGATCGCCGTGGGTGTCTTGCTCATGGGCGTCCGCCGTGCGATCGTCTTGGCAACTCTTCTGACCGGGGGGACTTACGCGAATCTCGATCTGCCGGCCGAACTGATCGCGGTGGCTGATTCCCTGTGCCTGGCGGTGGGGATCGCCGCCATCGCGCCGCTGTTTCGCCGCTTCCACCGTTCCGAGGAAGCCCTGCGCAAATCGGCCGAGGTTTTGGAGCAGCAGGTTCGGGAGCGGACCGCGGCCCTGACGGAAGAGGTCCTCGCACATCGGAAGGCCGAGGAGGCCCTGCAAGAAGAGCAACGGCATCTTCGCGAGTTGTTGGAAATGTACGAGCGCGACCGCAAACTGGTCGCCTACGAGATCCACGACGGTTTCGTGCAGCAGGCCGCGGCCGCGCTGATGCATCTCCAGTCCTTTGGTCACTTGCCGGCGCAGGATCCGGCCGCCGCGCAGAAGGCGGTCGATCAGGCCGTGGAACTGCTCGGCCAGAGCATGGCCGAGGCGCGCTGGCTGATCGGCGGCCTGCGGCCGACCATTCTCGAAGATTTCGGCCTCGTGCCGGCCCTTGACCACTTGGTCGAGGAGAGCCAGCGTCGCAGCGGCGTGAAGGTGGAGTGGTCGCACCAGGTGCAATTCAACCGCTTGCAGCCGCCGCTGGAGACGGCGCTCTATCGCATCGTTCAGGAGAGCCTCGCCAATGCGTTGCGCCATAGCGGCAGCCCACGGGCGCGCATCGCGATGGTCGAGCAGCAGGGGCGGCTCCGCATCGAGATCGAAGATTGGGGGTGCGGTTTTCAGCGCGAACGGGTCGCTCCGGATCGCTATGGACTGCAAGGGATTCGCGAACGCGCCCGGCTGTTTGGTGGCGAGGCGTGCATCGACAGCGTGCCGGGCCGCGGCACCCGCATCGTGGTCCAGGTGCCCGTCAGCGGTCATGAGGAGGGCACACCCGCCGGGGTGGTGCCCACCGGCGCCGCGTAGCACAGGCATCTTGCCCGTGCTGCTTCACCGTCTGGCAGCCGGTGGTCCAACACAAAGGGGTCAGGTCCATGTTTTCGGACAAGGCTTTGCCCGGAAGACAGGGCCCTTGGGCCGAAAAATGGACCGGACCCCGGACTTTGCAGTTCTCCTGTGCCGCGCGTCTGACCACTTGTCTTGCCGCGGCCGATGTGACATGCTGGAGATATTTGCCCCGCGGAGCGAGAATCTCATGGCCTGGCAGTATAGTGAAAAAACCAAACAACTCTTCATGGACGCCGTCCACGGCAAGCCGGGGACGCACCTGGGAGAGATCGAAAACCCGGACGGCTTCGGCGAGCATGGATCGATTTCCTGCGGCGACGCGATGCGGTTCA
>CAYYBU010000611.1:0-2973 GCA_964469945.1 uncultured Planctomycetaceae bacterium | reverse complement strand
GTATCCGGCACACTCCGTGTGCCGTTGCCGGCGGCACACGGAGTGTGCCGGATACTGACAGCCGCCGCGAACCCGATCTGGTTGACAGCCGTCCCGGCTGCGGATAGGCTGGCGCTAGCGGTCGGCTTTCTTTTCGCCCCTTGAGCAAACATGGCCATCGGCAACTCGCCCACAAATCGCTCGGCCGCGACGGCCCTCCGCCGCTGGCGGCCGGATTGGCTGCTGCTGGCGATCGTGGTTGGCATGTTGGGCGTCGGCATCTATCGGGCGTTCGACGGCCCCTACCAGTATGTCGAGGACCACGAATTCATCCCCTGCGCCAACGCGATCCACTGGGGAAACCTGCCCATCCGCGTGGCGCAGCATCCGGCCATGACGATCTACCTGCTACGGGCCAGCAGCGCGATCTTCGGCCACACGCGGTTCGGATACCGCGCCTTGAGCCTGCTGGCCGGCATCGGCACGATTCTGGTGATTTACGACCTCGCGCGCCGCTGGTGGGGACGCGGCGCGGCGCGCACGGCCGCCCTGCTGCTGGCCCTGGACGGCTATCTGCTGTTCTGGTCGGCCACGGCCACCGATCTCGTCTTCGACCTCTGCTTCATCGCTGTCGCCATGTGGGCCTTTGCCTGTTTCCTGCAATCGGAGCGGCCGGGCTGGCTTTACCTGGCCGCGGTGGTGACCGGCTGCGGATTCCTCACCAAGGAAATCGATTGCCTGCTCGTGCCGGTCTTCTTCCTCACGCTCCTGGCCTTGCCGCAGCGTCGCTGGCTGCTGCGGCGCGAGCCCTGGCTGGCGCTGATGCTGTTCGCGCTGGTGATCTCGCCCGACGTGTGGCACAACCTCCATGCCTCGCCCGTCGGCCGGCCGCACATTTACGCCAACTACGCCGATCATCTCTCGCGGTTCGGCGGCATCGGACTGAATGAATACCCGCTGATGTTCTATTTCGGCCAGGTGCGCGAGTGGCTGGGGTTTCCCTCGTTGGGCACATTCATCAATCCCTCCGTGGCCGCGGTGCTGCTGGCCGGAACGTGTTGGATGACGTTGCGGCGCGGCAAGGATTCCTTGACCGTGTTTCTGCTGGTGATGTTCTGGACCGTGTTCGTGTTCTTCAGCCTGATCCTGCCTCACGAGCCGTCGCGCAACGACGTCTACTTGGACGACGTTTGCACGTATTGGGTGGACCGGACCACGCTGCCCGCCGCGTTGCTGGCCGGGCTGGCCCTGATGGGCCTCTGGTCCAGATTGAAGGCGGGACGGCAGCCGCCGGAAAGGGGACTGGCTCCGTCGCCTCAATCGGCCAGCCCGACCGAAACAGCTCGCGGCGACGGTGTTTGTCCCCTTTCCCGCGACGGCGGTCGCCCCGCCGAGCGGAAAAAGGGGGACAGGCACCGTGGCAGCGACGTCTCTCCCCCCGCCAGACCGACCTGCGCCACGGAGCCAGTCCCCTTTTTTCCGTTGCCTCAGCAAGCCCTGCACGTGGTCGTGCTCACCAGCCTGGCGCTGACGGTGCGAATCTATGCCATGTTGGGCGGTCAGCCCATGTTCTTCTCCGTCCGCCAGGCCCAGACGCTCGACGTGCTCGGCTTCGTCCTGGTCCTGAGCGTGCTGGCGCCGGCCCTGCTGGTCCTGGCCGAGTGGCTCGCGGGGCGGATCGCCTCGCGGGCAGGCCGGCTCATGCATCTGGCCCTGGTTTTTCTGCTCACCACGGCAATTGCACTGCCGCTCTGCAAGCTCTGGGCGGCGTTGCCGGCGCCGGCCATGCTGGTTCTCGGCGGCGTGCTGGGCGCCCTGGCCACGGCCACATACGCGCGCTGGGCCGCCGCGCGGACGCTGGTCACCATCCTCAGCCCGCTGGTGCTGCTGTCGCCGGGCATGTTTCTCTTGGGCAGCCCGGCGGGAAAATATCTGCTCCGCTGGTCCGAGCCGCCGCCGCTGGCCGTCCACGTCGGCAATCTGGCCCCGGTGGTCATGGTGATCTTCGACGAGTTCAGCGGCCTGTCGCTCATGGATGCCAACGGCCAACTGGATCGGCTGCGCTATCCGAACTTCGCCGCGCTGGCCGCCGACGGCATCTGGTTTCGTAATGCGACCACCGTCTCCGGCGAGACCGAGACCGCGATCCCGGCGATCCTCACCGGCAACCGCCCGGGGGCCGAGGACGTGGAACCCTGTGCGGCCGAGTTTCCGCAGAACCTGTTCACGCTCTTGGGCAACAGCCATCGCCTGACCGCCCAAGAGCCGCTCACGTCGTTGTGCCCCGACGCGCTGTGCGGGCGGCCGGCCCGGCAGATGTCCTGGCCGCGGCGGCTGTGCTCGGAGCTGATCGACGCCGGCGTGCTGGAACTGGTCACCCTGCTGCCGGCCGATTGGCCCCTGACATGGCCCGACATTTCCGGCCGCTGGGGCAACTTCCTCGGCCAGGACGACGACGCTGCCGGCCTGGGCGACGCCATGACGGGCCGCCGCGAGTCGCTCGAAGCGTTCATCGCCGGCATCGGGCCCACCGACAAGCCGCCGCTTTATTTCGCCCACGTCGTGCTGCCCCATTCACCCTGGTGCTATCTTCCCTCGGGCAAGGAGTATAGCCCACTGCCCTTGTCGCCGCGCCAACAAGCCAGCCCGTGGGTTTCCAACGGGTCGATCGGCCTGGCGCGGCGCACGCAACATTGGACCACCGACGCCTGGGCGGTCGTCCAGGCGCGACAACGCCACCTGTTGCAAGTGGCCATGGTCGATCGCATGTTGGGCCGGCTGTTGGATCGGCTGCGGCAAGTGGGTCTCTACGACCGCAGCCTGATCGTGATTACGGCCGACCACGGTATTGCATTCCTGCCGGGCCAGCCGCCGCGGACGGTCAACCGCGCCAATTGCCCGGAGATCATGCCGGTCCCGCTGTTGATGAAATTGCCCGGCCGCCATGCGGGGAGCATCAGCGACCGCAACGTGGAATCGATCGACATCCTGCCC
>CAYYBU010000610.1:0-2974 GCA_964469945.1 uncultured Planctomycetaceae bacterium | reverse complement strand
AAGGAGCAGACGGCCAGCATGACGGCCCACGCCCGCAGGTCGCCCAGGCGGAAACAGTCCAGGGCCAACAACACCAGCAGGGTGAGCATGGCATCGGGCACGCCCGGGCTGGCCAGATCGGTCATATAAGGATAATAGCCGGTATAAAACGTGTACCAGAGACTGATGAGCAGCATGGAGAGGGCCAGCGGCACGGCCGGCCGCCATTGTATCAGGCACAATGTATCCGGCACATTCCGTGTGCCGTCGGCCGTCGGCACACGGAGTGTGCCGGATACAGTTTGACTCATCCGTAAGGCCGCCAGAAAAATCCCCAGCCACCACATCCAATAGACCAGCCGTGTGGACGCCTCGCTCTCGCCCAGGACAAGTTGCACGGCCAGCGTCCAATAGGAGTCGATCATGGCCGGATAGACCACCACGTTGCCGAACCGCTCGACGGCGTCGATTTCCCAGTAGGGCAAGAAGTGGTGGCGCAGGCTGCGGGCCAGCTCGAAGACCTCGGTGCCATCGCCCTCGAAACATTGGCCGAACTGTTGGCGGCCGAACAAGGCCATGCCAACCAACACGGCCAGCACGCCGATCGCCAGGCCGCTCCGCCAGCGCCGCGCCAGCGGGCCGAGAGCCATCCAAGCGCTCGCCGGGCCGCCGGCCATGCAGAGCAGCGCGGCCGACCAGGCCAGCCAGACGGCGAGGAAACTGCCGCGTGCAATTCCCACGCTCTGGCGCAACAGGAGACAGGCCAGCACCAAGGCGACGCAGTTCACGGCCAGACTCCACGCCCCAGCCGTATCGCCGCGGCCGCCGAATCGTTGCCAGGCGCAGAGGGCCAGCAGCCAAGGAATCACCAGCACCGTGAGCACGCCGCCGCCGGCCATCGCCACGGCGGCGGCCAGCCGCGCCGTGGTCCAAGGGGCCAACGTCCAAGGGCTGAAACAGGCCGCTTGCCCGAGCAACTGCCCGTCCAGGGCCGCGACGGCCCACAGGCCGGCGCCGTACAACAACGGCGCGGCGGCCCAGACGAGGATCAGCAGCCCCGCGGCGCGACCGCTTCTTTGACGGCAATGTACATCACGTGCGGACAAGGCAAGAGGTCCAACATGCTGTGTTTGTAAACGGACAGTCCCAGTCGTTGCAACACGTCCCGTACCTGGCCGGGGGTCCAATAGTTCAACGGCGCGCGGCGGTCCATGAATTTATCGAGCAACCAGGTGTAGGCCAACTTATGCATGGGCGACGGTTCGATGTCCTTGATGACCAACCGAGCGCCGGGCTCGAGGCTTTCGGCGATCGGCGTCAGCAGTCGCGGCACGGCCTCGCGGGGAAGGTGGTGGACCAGGTCGATCATGTAGGCCCCCTGGATGCCGCCCGAACTGCGGAATTCGCCCGCGTCGCCGACCTCGTACTGCACGTTGCCCAGGCCGAGCCGCGCGGCCGCCTGCTGGGCCAAAGCGATCCGCCGCGGGCTCAGGTCGATGCCGCGGATGCGTAGTTCCGGCCGTTGCGCGGCGAAGTAGAGCGAAAACAGCCCGAAGCCGCAACCGATGTCCAGCACCTGGCCGCTGCGGGGCAGATATTGCCCGATCTCGTCGAGCATGCGCCGCCGCAGCGTGAGAAAACGCAGCCGGTTGTAGAGCCGCACGCCGCAGCCCTCGTAGGCGCGAAAAATCATGCCCAGGGAAACGTCGTTCATTGCGGCGGCCCTTTGATCTCACGCGCATGAGCGGCGATCACGCGGGGAAGTAAATACTCGGCCACCAGGCGATGCCCCTCGGGGTTCAGGTGCTCGTGATCGATGCGACGGATCTTCATTTGCCCGCTGTGCTGCTTGTAGAGCGGCCCCAGGTCCACCACATCGAGGCGATCTTGCCGGGCCAATTGGCGGATGACGTCGAACGCCTCGTCGTAGCGCTGCATGTCGCGAAGTTCCGCGGCCGTACCGCCCTCCGGCTCGTAGGGCGACAGGTACGGGCTCAGCACCAGCAGGAAACGGGTCTGGTGCTCGCGGCACCACTGGGCCACCCGCCGCACGTTCTCCCATTCCACGCGCGGCTGCACGTAGACGTCATCGAAGCGGTTGCCCGCGGGCACGAAACTCAGCGCCGCCGATTTGTAGAGCAGCCGATAGAGGTGCGAGTGGCGGAAAATGGTCCAGTGCAGCGCGTTGTTCAGCAGTCGGTTGTCCTCGAACTGGTTGCGGAACAAGGCCGGCTCGCCGCCGATATTCATCACCACCGGGCTGGTCTCCACGTCGTCGGTGCTGAAGACCATCACCACCAGGTCCGGATGGTAGGCCCCGGCCCGGGTCTTGAGCATTTCATATTCCTGGAAGGGATTATAGCCGGGCACGCCGAAGTTGAGGATTTCGACCGGTCCGGCGCCGCGGCGGTTGCACTGCTCCTCCAGCAGGTGGGCGAACGTCTGCTTGCCCTCGACGTGCAGACCATAAGTCACCGAGTCGCCAATGAAGGCGATCCGCCACGTGCCCGGCGGCTTGGCCCGCGTGTATTCCGGGCCGCGAATGCCGGCCGAGTTGTGGTCCAACGTGCCGGGCCGCAGTTCCCAGCCCAGGTAGATATCGTCGGAATATTGCAGCAGCTCGAGGATCCAGTCGGGCAGGGCGCCGTAGTGGGCCTGCGGGGCCAGCAGGCGGCAGGCCACTTCGCCACCGATGGCCAATAGGCCCAGCGCAAGCACGTTGGCCAGCAGGATGAACAGTAGGCGTTTGCGTCGCGAGATTTTTCGCATCAACAGCGGGCCGGCGGTGAGAGAAACGTGACGAGCAATGGCCGCACCCATCACCCCCCATAGTGTACTGGTTCGTCCCCTGGGCTGGCAAGCGGTCGGAGGTCTTGGGGCTTGGGGCGTGGGGCGTGGGGCTTGGGAAAAGATGGGTCCGCGGTGGGCGAGGATGGGCGGCCGTTGCGTCGTGGTATCCGGCACACTCCGTGTACCGTTGACGGCGGGACACGGA
>CAYYBU010000609.1:0-2974 GCA_964469945.1 uncultured Planctomycetaceae bacterium | reverse complement strand
CGGCTCCTACAGGCGTGGGCGAGACGCGGTCCCCCCCTGTAGGAGGGGGCTCTGTCCCCCGATCTTTACTCTCTGTCCCCCGATCTTTGCGTTGGCGGCTCTGCCGCGGTAGCTTAAAACCGACCGCGCGAACCGTCGCGGCCGTGACCAAGCCATTAGTCCTGGCCCGAAAGCCCCATATCCCGGTCACGCCGCGCGGACAGGCCACTTCGGGCTATGGCGGAGCCGTCCCCTGCCGGGGCGGCATGGTGCTCGACCTCAGTAGCCTGACCAAGGTGATCGCCGTTGACATCGAAAAGGCCACCGTCGACGTGGAACCCGGCGTCGTCTGGCAGGAACTGTCCCGGACCCTGGCCGCGTACGGCCTGGACAACCGCGTCTGCCCGACCAGCGCCCCGTCCTCCACGGTCGGCGCCTGGTTTGCCATGGGCGGCGTCGGCATCGGCAGCTTGCGCTACGGCTCCATCCGCGACAATGTGCTGGAAATCGACGTGGTCGGCCTCGACGGCGAGATACTGACCTGCTCCGAAGCGGACATGGAACCGTACCATCAGACCTGCGGGGCCGTTGGCGTCGTGACCCGCCTTCGCCTGGCCTGCCGCCTGGCCGAGCCCCTGACGCCCCTGGCCGCCTGGTTGCCCGACGCGGCAAGTGCTGCCCGGTTCCTGGCCGCTGCCCAAACCGACCTCGCCCCGTACTCGGCCACCCTGCATTCGGCCGAGTACTGCGCAATGCGGGCGGCGGCCGAAGGGCACGCGCCGGCCGTCGCCTCGGGCTTCCTGGTTGTGCTGGCCGTGCCCGAGGCCAGTGCGGACGTGGCCGTGGCGGCGCGTCTGGCTGCGGTCCATGGAGGGGGGCTGATCGACCGGGACATCGCCGCCGCCGAGTGGGCCGCCCGGTTTTATCCCATGCGCATCAAAAAGGTGGGTCCGTCGGTCCTGGCTGGTGAATTCTACATCCCCCTCGACCATTTCGCCGCCTGCTGGCGGGAGATGCGGGCCGCCCTGCCCAAAGACGAGCTTGGCCTGGAAGCCGTTGCCGTGCGCGACGGCCGGCTGGCCGTGCTGGTCTACATCCTCGACGACGCCGGGGCGCCGCTTTACCTACTGCGCATGGCCAAGGCCCTGATTCCCCTGCGGATCGCCACGCGCCACGGCGGAACCGCCTACGCCAGCGGCATGTGGTTTTCCGCCCTGGCCAGAAAGCTTTTCGGTCCGGAAAAATACAACAAGGTTAAAGAGTTGAAAAACCGTCTGGATGGGCGCGACTTGCTCAATCCGGGCACGATCGATGGCCCGGGGCTTCCGTTTCTTCCGTTCGTGAGCCTCTCCCGCTGTATCATTGCCGGCACGGCCTGCATCGCCCCGCTGGCGGCCCGGCTGTCCTACAAACATCGGAGTGCCTCCTAAGGCAGGGGAGTATCGCCATGAGTACCATAGAACATGCCGTCAAGCTGCCGGATGCGGGCCTCACCCGGGAATTGGTCTATGCCGTGGATACCTGCGCCCGTTGCGGCTTTTGCAAGGTCACCTGTCCGACCTATCCCTTCGGCGGCGGCTTCGAAGCATTTTCTCCCCGGGCCAAGGTGTATTTCCTCAAGGAATATTACGAAGGCAGGATCGATCTGACCCCGGATTGGGTGGACCGCCTTTACCGCTGCACCACCTGCGAGCGCTGCCAGTCCGTCTGCCAGACTGCCATTCCGCTGGTCCGCCTGTGGGAGCGAATCCGGGCCGAGATCGTGGACCGGGGGCTTGGGCCCATGCCCGCCCACAAAAAGCTTCGGGACTTTGCCGAGCAGTGGGGCAATCCCTATGGCGAACCGGCAACCAAGCAGTCCCAGTGGCTCTTGCCCGAGCACGCCCCGGTCGAGACGGCCGATATCCTGGTTTTCGGCGGCTGCACGGCCTCGTACCGCATGCCGTCCATGCTGCAGACTGGCGTGACCATACTGACGCGCATTAGCGTCCCGTACGCCTATGCCGGCGGCGAAGAGCACTGCTGTGCCAGCCCGCTGTTACGCACCGGCCAGTTGGGCGTCGCCGGGGACTTGATCCGCCGCAACCTCGAGCTTTTCGCCCGCAAGGGCGCGCGCCGGATCCTCACGCCCTGCGGCGGCTGTTCCAAGACCCTAAAGTACGATTATCCGGCTTGGGCGCAAAAACTCGGCATCCCCTTCAACGCACAGGTAATGCACTTTTCGGAAGTGTACGTTGGCCTGATCCGAGAAGGCCGCTTGAAGCCGGTTAAACCCGTCAACAAGGTTGTCACCTTTCACGATCCCTGCCACCTCGGCCGTTCCCAGGGGCTTTTCGACGAACCACGGGAGATCCTGGCCGCCATTCCTGGCGTGCGTTTGGTAGAGATGGCGCACTTCCGCGAGGAGTCGCGTTGTTGCGGGGCCGGCGGGGGGGTCAAGGCCAACTATCCGCAGATGGCCGCCGCCATCGCCCGGGACCGAGTGGCCGAGGCGATTGCCACCGGGGCGGACACACTGGTGACCATGTGTCCTTTTTGCTTGGGCAGCTTCGCCCAGGCCATAGAGGAGTTGGGCGCGGGTATCGGGCTTTGCGGTCTGGAAGCGCTGCTGCTCGATTCCGTGACAGCATGAGTATGGAGAGCAAGGGCGTGGTGGGATGCGCGGCCCTGCCGCCGCCGGGGACGGTCCGGCATGGCGTCGTGCGGGCGGTATTTGCCCGCTCCATCCATGTCGCCCTGGCGGACGGGGTGTTCCTCACCCTGGGCGGGACGCGCCTGGCCGCCCATCCATCCGGCGTTCTTTGGCCGGGCTTCGTCGGCGACCTCAAGGTTGGCCGGGAAATGGCCGTCACGGCGGAGGGGCTTTTCACGGAAGGCCGGCTGTACTTGGCCTTCGATGGAATGGACCTATTCACGCCCAGCAGTGGGTGTCGGCCCATGGCTGCGGCCGACCGGATCGTGCGGGCCGTTGAGGCGTCGCTTCGGCGAGCGGCCC
>CAYYBU010000608.1:0-2976 GCA_964469945.1 uncultured Planctomycetaceae bacterium | reverse complement strand
CTTCAATTCGACACTCCGCGCCGACACGCCCGGGGCCATGAATAATCCGGGTTAGGTAGTGATTCGCTCCAATGGGACTTTATCCTTAAAAATCGGGACAGTCCCCGCATCTCGACAACGCTGACGGTGATGTTGTGGTAAGATAGGCAAGATGCCTGGAGTACGGCAAGGCCTTTGCCCGGTGCTGTTCGGGATCGCCGCCGATGCCGATTCGTTATCTACCTCCAGGAGCGACATCATGGACGAGGACGCAACGCTGAACTTGCTTCGCCAACGGCTGGTAAAAACCTTCGCGGAGTTGGGGGCCACCGGCCCGGTAGTGCGCACGGTGTTGTTGCACGACCGCTATTTTGTCGGTCACCGATTCCGCTGCGAAGGGTTGCAGGCGGTGCGGTTGGCGGGCATGGACGAGATCGCCCTCTACGATGAAAGCGGGACGCTACTGAAGACGGTCACACTGGAAGCGAGCGCTGCAAGCCAATAGACCGCCGGCAGCGAATGGGGCTACGGATCTGTCGAGGCCGCTTGCCAGAGATCTTCGCGCACGTAGACCGACAGCAACACGCCGGGACGCAGACCGTAGATCATCTGCCGATTGTAGGCCGCGCGAAGATGGGCGTCGATCGAAGGTTGCAACTCCGGCGCGAGGATGATCACCGCCGGCGGCGGCAGCCTGTTGGTCTCGTTCCACCAGTCCGCCTCGCCGTGCCAATAGCCGACGTGCCGGTGGCGGTTGAATTGCCGCAAGTACCAGGGCAAGGGCCAATAGTTTTCCGGCGTCACGACGTGAATCACCATGTCGTGGCCGTCGGCGGAGAAGTGCGAAAGCCGCTCGATCTGTTGACCCAACTTGACGGCGTCCGCCGAAGTCTGCGCGTAGACGTAGGGATTGCGCTCATCGTTGTCGAGACGGAAGTTCAGCACGTAGCACTCCCAAGCCAGATGCACGGCGCCGGCGGCCATGAGCAGAGTGACGAGCAGGCACAGGCCGCGAGTCACAGCGGCCCACGGTTGTGGTGCAGGCGTCTCGCCCGCATCGTCGCAGCAGGCGGGGCGCCTGCACCAAAAGGAAACTCCATGTCGCAGAATCGCCCAGGCCCCCAGGCCGGCCAAGAGAATCATGCCGTACAGGAAACTCAACAGGCACCAGGGCGTTTTATAGGGGATGACGGAGTACAGGATCGTCAGGACCAGCGTATAAATGCCCAGGAAGCGGCCGAGCGTTCGTTGCGCAGCGCTGAGGCCGTGGGACGTGAAACTGACGCCAAGTCCCACCAGCGCCAGCGCGACGATCAGCCCCTCGGACCAGAAGAATCCCCGGGCCGGATGGAAGGCGGCCAGCAACTGAAGATAGTAGTACCAAGGGTGCGCATGGATGCCGGCTTCGCTGCCGCGATGCCAATAGTTCGCATAGGCCAGCACGGACTTGAGCGGCACGTTCCATTGCCTACCGAAGGAGGAATAGAAGGCCGCCGCCACCAGACATGCCGTGCCCAGCGCGGCCAACATCGCGAGCAGCGGCAGGCGCTCCAGGAGCGGTCGAAAAACAGTCCGGGGCGAAAATCGCGTCGCGAAAAAGGGGGACAGGCACCGTGGCAACGCTGTTTCTCGCGGCGCCAAACCAACTCGCGCCACGGAGCCAGTCCCCCATTTTCCGACGACCAACAGGAGCACGGCCGCCAGCGCGGCGGCGGCCGCAAGGACCCACGTCTCCTTGGTCGCGTGCATCATCCCCAGCGACGCGCCCGTGGCGATGCCCCAGCCCAGCCTGCCGCGGCGATAATAGCGCCAGCCGCAGCCCAGCGCGGCCGCGGTGAAAAAAACCAACAGGGTTTCCTGGATGTAATACCGCGAGTAGAACACCATGGCGGGTGAAATCGCCACGAGCAGGCCGGCCAGGATCGCCGGTCCGGCGCCCAGCCCGTCGGCCAGCAGCAATATCAACAGCACCAGGGCGGCGCCGAAGGCGACGGGCACCAGGCGATAGTCCACTTCCGTGCTGGCGGCGAAATCGCTTACCGAGCGGAGCCACAACGAGGGGAGCGTGAGCCAATAGAGGCTCGGGCCGTGGTGGTCCAGCGGATCGTAATCGTAATGGCCTTGCTCCAAAAGCAGGCCGGTCTTGGCCGCCTGGTTGGCTTCGTCGCAATGCATTGGCCGCTGGGCCAGGCGCGGCAAACGCACGGCCAGCGCGCCGGCGGCAACCAGCAGGATCGAGACCAACAGCAACACGGAAACTGGGGACTGGCTCCGCGGCCCAAGCCGGTGTGGCATAACCAGAAACCTCATGGCCACGGCGCCTGTCCCCTTCTTCCCCCGAACGATTACTTCTTGCCGAACACCTCGACCTCGACGTAATGGTTCAGGTCGTTCGAGGTATTGCCGTTGGAGTAAAGGCGGACGTAGCGGCCCTTGGCCGGTTCGCCCTTGGCATCGCGGGCGTCGATCAGCCGGCCGCGATTATCGTCGACATACTCCAACTGCTTGCCGCGACCGAGGCCCAACGCATTGTCGAAATCGTTGTTGAAGACGGTGACGGCTTTCTTGAAATCGGGGTCGTCGGAGACCTGCACCACCACGGAATGATAGACGCGTCCTTCGGCATGATAGTGCCACACGACCAGCGCGTAGATGTTGGCCGCGGCGTCCAGGTCGATCTGCACCCACTGCTTGCCCGGACCGAGCTCGACATAGCCGCCGTCGGCCCCTTCCTTGTCGCCATCGGTCACCATGCTCAACTCGCCGATGATCGGCGACGGATCGCTGGAGGTGACCTTTTTGTTCAAGGCCAGATTGATGCCGGCCCCTTCGGGGACATAGAACGCCGGCCGCGGCTTGTCGACGTATTTTTCCATCGTCGCCGCGGCCTTGATGTGCTTGGGCGTGCCTTGGAAGAGCGGCAGCGGAAGCTTGATCTCCAAGGGGACGAGTTTCTCGCCGTGCGGTCCGGCGGATGCCTGCGCAAAAGCTGGCGAG
>CAYYBU010000607.1:0-2978 GCA_964469945.1 uncultured Planctomycetaceae bacterium | reverse complement strand
TCCGGCACCGCTGCCACGTCAGAGCCGCCGGAGGCCGGCGGAACCGCCAGCGGGGCGGACAGTAGTGTGCCACTGCTGGCCGGGTACCCTCCGGGTGCAGCAGTGTCCGGCCCGTTCAGTGTGCCACTGGCTTTGCCAGTGCTCAGAGCCAGTGCACTGCTGGGCAAGCCAGCAGTGGCACCCGTGCCACTGTCGATACCGGCGTCGAACACCATGCCGGCAGCCGCGCCGATCGTCAGGCTGGTGCCCGCGGGCAGCGAGCTGGCACTCGTGATCTCCAACAGCCCGCCGCTGACCGAAGTTCCGCCCGAGTAGACGTTCGATCCGGTCAGCGTCAACGTGCCGCTCGCGACGGCCAGGGCCGTCGTGGCCGTGCCGCCGTCCAGGCCGTCCTGGATCGTGCCGCCGAAGGTCGAAGCCGCGCCGGTCCCGCCGGCGAAGGTCAACGTGCTCGGCGATGACGCACTGCTGTTGCCGATCACCTGGTTGGCGACCAGTGTCGTGCTGCTTGCCGTGGCCAGCCCACCAACGGTCTGATTGTTGCCGGCCAGATCGAGTGTGCCGCTGCTCGTGCCGACGGCGTCGCCAAGCGTCACGGTCGTCCCGATCGGCAAAGCGTTGCTGATGCCGACCACGAGCCGCCCGGCAATGATTGACGTCCCGCCCGAGTAGGTGTTCGCACCGTTGAGTGTCCACGTCCCGCCGCCGGACTTGTTCAAGCCGCCGGCGCCCGGAATCACTTTGTCCATCTGTCCGTTGCCGGCGCCGGTGAGGGTCAGCAGGCCGCCGTCGCTGACCAGCGGCTTGGTCTCCGCGGTGCCATACTGGGTGATTTCCCACGTCACCCCGGGGGTGGTCGTCTCCAAGGTGGCCCCCAACGGGCCAATGGTGAACGCGCGGGCATAATTTTCGTCGATCGTGGACGTCGCGGTGGTTGTCGTGCCGACGTATTGCAGCTTGCCGACGTTGGGTGTCATGCTGGAAGCGGCGTAGTCGAATGGACCGATGCTCTGGCTCGACCAGTTGTCCGTGGCGAGGGTCGCGCCGTTGGAGACCGTGATGGAACGGCCGCCCCAAGAAGCGTTGCTATAGAGCTGCCCGCCGCTGATGAGAGCCAAGGTTCCACCGCTGACCGTCGTGCCGCCGGAATAGTTGTTCGTGCTGGTGAAGGTCAGTACGCCGGGGCCGGTCTTGCTCAGGCCGCCGCTGCCGCTGATATTGCCGGCGAAGGTCGTGCTCGGGGCGCCGGCGACGGTGAGGATGCCGGAGCCGAGCGTGACGCCGCCGCCATTGGCGCCGCCGCCGGCGAGCGAGTCGACGGTCTGGTTGAAGTTATTGAGGCTCAAGGTCGCGCCGGCCGCGTTGGCCAGCGTAAGGTCGGTGCCGGCCGGCAGGGCAGCGGCGCCGCCGACCTGGAGGGTGCCGCCGCTGATGGTGGTCGTGCCCGTGTAGGAATTGTTTCCGGTGAGGACCACTATCCCGGCCGGCAGGCTGCCGCCGGGGCCGACGACGAGGCTCTGCGAGACCCCCGTTGCCGTGTCGGTGAGGTTGCTGCTGACGGTGAACGTCGCGCCGCCGCCGCCGAGGCGGTAGGTGTTGGCGGCGGGGGTCAGTGTTCCGCTATAGGTGGCGGTGGTCGCGGCGCCGAGGAACAGGCTGTTGTCGCCGTTGGCCGCCATGGAGATGGTTTCGCTGCTGGAGGCGGTCAAGGCGATCGCGCCGGTCGAGGCGGCGCTGATGGTGTTCGCGCCGAGCCAACCCATAACGGTCGTGTAGCCTCCGCTGGCGTCCAGCGCGCCGCCGCCGTTGATCGTGATGCCGCTGGAGGGAATGCCGGACGTGGAACTAAGAACGAGGTTGCCGCCGTTGATCCCGATACCGCCGGCGGAGGTGTCGGCGGCGGAGAGGGTCAACGTGCCGGCGCCGATCTTGATCAGGCTGCCGGCGCCGCTCAAGGTGCCGCTATAGGTGGTGCTCAGTCCGTTGCCGCCAACCGAGAGGGCGACGGCCGCCGCGGCGGCGTTCGTCAAGGACAGGCCCTGCGATCCTTTTAGGCCGCCCACGGTCGCGCTGGTGAGCGCGCCGAAGCTCAGGGAGCCGCCGTAGTTGTTGTAGTCCAGCGTGCTCGCTTGCAAGGCAAAGGTGTTGCCCAGCGTGAGCGTGCCGGCGTTGACCGTGGTGCCGCCGGTGTAGCTATTGGCGGCCGTGAGCGTCCACGTTCCGCTGCCGGACTTGATCACTCCGCCGGCGCCGGGAATCACTTTGTCCATCTGGCCGTTGCCGGCGCCGGTCAAGGTGAGCGGGCCGCCGTTGCTGGCCAGCGGATAGCCGTCGGCAGTGTTGTACATCGTGATCTCCCAGGTTGCCCCCGGCGTCGTCGACTCGAGGGTGGCCCCCAGGGCGCCGATTGTGAACGCCCGCCCCGCCGCGACGGCAGTCATGGACCCTGGGGCGTTCGAGCCGCCGGTGTACTGGAGTTTGCCGCCGTTGAGCACGAGGTTGAAGTTGTTATAGCTCAACTGTCCGATGCCGCTCCAACTGTTGAGCGAGAGGGTTGCGCTGTTGGAGACCGTGATCGTCGCGTTGGCCCAATTGAGGTTGTTGTACAAGTTGCCGCCGGTAAGGGCGAGGGTTCCGCCGCTGACCGTGGTGGCACCGGTGTAGATGCTGGAATTGCTGAGGGTCAGCACGCCCATGCCGGTCTTGTTCAGACCGCCGCTGCCGTTGATATTGCCGGCGAAGGTCGTGTTCGGGGCGCCGGCGACGGTGAGGACGCCGGAGCCGAGCGTGACGACGCCGCCGTTGGCGCCGCCGCCGGCGAGCGAGTCGATGGTCTGGTTGAAGTTGTTGAGGCTCAAGGTCGCGCCGGCCGTGTTGGCCAACGTGACGTCCGTGCCGGCCGGCAACGCGCCAACGGCGCCGATCTGCAAGGTGCCGCCGCTGACGGTCGTGCCGCCGGCGTAGCTGTTGCTCCCGGA
>CAYYBU010000606.1:0-3000 GCA_964469945.1 uncultured Planctomycetaceae bacterium | reverse complement strand
CCGCTGGTGGAACGGGTATCACGGCTGGCTCGTGCAGCACGATTGCGTCCAAGGGTGTCTCGGCCCTGCTGGCTGAGTCGGGCACCGCGCCTTGCGTAGGGGTGGGCCCCGGCGAACGGCTGCTGAGGATGCCCGAGGGGCCCACCACGGCCGGGGCCGAGCGCGTCGCCGCCAACACGTCGGCCGCGGCCGCCTCGAAGGCGTCCAGCCCGGCGGCCCCAGCGATGGGCACCTTCCAACGCGCGATCCCCGCGCCGGACAGGCCGACGTCGCGTTCCAATTCCAGTTCGGCCTGGTGATTCGTGGCCGGCACCAAGGCCCGCACGCTCAGCCGACCATTGGTCCCATACTCGAAGGTCACGTCCACCGGCCAGCCCTTGGGCAGCCCGGCCGGCAGGTCGCGGACCACGGTGCGGCCGATGGCCATGCACTCGCCGGGCAGCGAGCTTTCCCCCTCCAGCACGCGGATGACGATGGATCGCTGGTCGGGCGATTTGGTCACGAAGCGTTCCGTGCGCGTGGCCGGCAGTGCCGTGTTGCGGGGAATGAGAATGACGTTCGTCTTCCGCAACGTCTCTTGCGCGATCCCTTCGATGCCCAGGCTGTGGGCGTTGACGTTGGTGACGGCGAACGTGGGGGCCGCTCCGCTTTCCACCTCCGCGGCCAACAAATGGCGGGCATACAGGGCCGCCCCGCGGGCCACCGCCTCGTCGGGATTGACCGTGCGGTCCGGCTCCAGCCCGGTGAGCTGCTGCAACATGCGGGCCACCATGGGCATCCGCGTGGAACCGCCCACCAAAAGGATGCGTTGCACGTCTTTCCACTGCAAGCCAGCCGCGGCCAACAGTTGCCGCGAGGTGTAGGCGGACCGCTCCAGCAGATCGGCGGTCATCTCCTCGAACTGCTGGCGGACGATCTCGACTTCATGGGAACGGCCCGCATAGTCGGTGCGGATCGTCGCCCGGCTTCGCGCGCTGAGGGTGTGTTTCGCCTCCATCACGGTCTGGAAGAGCCGATTCAGGGCGGCCGGATCCTCGCGGGGATCGGCCTGACACGCCTTGCGGAAGGCCGCGGCGACGTGGTCGACCAGGCGCTGGTCCCAGTCGTGTCCGCCCAGTTGCACGTCGCCGTCGGTGGCCAGCGTATGGACGTTGCCGGCGGTCAGTCGCAACAGGGTGACGTCGAAGGTGCCGCCGCCGAGGTCGTAGACCATGACGGTCATCTCCCGGCGCGGCGTGCCGCCGGGCGACAAGTAGCCCAGCGCTTCGCCGAAGGCCAGGGCGGCCGCGGTGGGCTCGTTGACGATGTCGATCACTTTCAGCCCGGCCATGTCGCCGGCGTCGGCGGTGGCCTTGCGGCGAAGTTCGTCGAAATAGGCCGGCACGGTGATGACCGCCCGCGGCTGCGCCCCCAAGGCGGCCGTGATGTCGAGGTTCAGCTTTCGCAACACGCAGCCCTGGATCACCTCGGGCGGCAGGTATTCGCCGTGGATGGGGTGGCTATAGAACGGCGCGCCCATGTCGCGCTTCACCCATTGGGCCACCAGGTCCGGGTGGACGGCCACGGCGCTGCGGGCGTTCTTGCCCACCACCACCTCGTTGTCGCCGAAGAGCACGATGCTGGGGGTGAGCAACTCGCCCTCGGCATTGCGAATCATGGCGCTGCGGCCGGACTCGTCCACCCAGGCCATGGCCGAGTTGGTGGTCCCCAGATCGATTCCAACCGGCTTTTCCGCGAGCATCAGCGACTCCAAAGTATCCGGCACACGCCGTGTGCCGTTGGCCCAATGACCGCACAAGGCGTGTGCCCAATGCCTTGATTAGTGTACGCGTTGCCCCGGCTTGGCGCCGTCGTCGGGAGCAAGCAGATAGATCTCGTTGTCGCCGCCGCCGGCCGCGACGATCATCCCTTCGCTGACGCCGAATTTCATCGTCCGCGGCGCCAAATTGGCCGCACAAATGACCAGCCGCCCCAACAACTGCTCCGGCCGATAGGCGCTCTTGATGCCGGCAAACACGTTGCGCCGCTGCTGCCCGCCCAGGCTGAGCGTCAGGTGCAGGAGTTTCTTCGCCCCGGGAACGTCCTCGGCAGCCACGATGCGGGCAACGCGCAGATCGACCTTGGCGAATTCGTCGAAGTTGATCTGCGGGGCCAACGGCTCGGCCAACAGCGGCGCGTCGCTGTCCTGAAACGCGGTCGCGGCGGCGGACACCTCGCTCGCCTCGGCGTCCGGCTCGGTACTGGCGGCGATCATGGCCGCGATCTTCTGCGGATCCACACGCTGCATCAAATGCTGAAACCGCGTCACCCGGACTCCGACCAGACGCTCCTGCGATTGCCCCCAACGGACGATCGGCTCACCGAGCAGCTCGCCCGTTTGCTGAGCCAATCCGGGCAGCACGGGCGACAAGTAGACGACCAACTGCCGGAACAGATTCAGTCCCACGGTGCAAACGTCGCGCACCGTGCCGGCCGCCGCCGGGTCCTTGCGCAGCTCCCAGGGCTTGCGGTCGTCGATGTACTTATTGGCCCGGTCGGCCACGGCCATGACCAGTCGCATGGCGCGGCTGAAGTCGCCCGCGTCATAGGCCGCAGCGATGGCGGCGCCGGCCCGCGCGCCTTCCTCGAACAGGCCGTTGTCGTCGGGATAGGATTCGGCCAGGCCGGTCGCCTTGACGAAACCCGCGGTGCGGCTGGCCAGGTTGACCACCTTGCCGACCAGATCGGAATCGACTTTCTTCACCAGGTCGTCGAAATTCAGATCGAGATCGTCCACCCGGGCGCTCAACTTCGAGGCGTAGTAGTAACGCAGATAGGCCGGGTCGAGATGTTCCAGATAGGTCGAGGCGCGGACGAACGTGCCCTTCGATTTCGACATCTTCTCGCCGTTGACGGTAAGGAAGCCGTGAATGTGGACTTTCTTCGGCAGGCTGAAACCGGCCACTTTGAGCATGGCCGGCCAGAAGAGCGTATGGAAGTAGGTGATGTCCTTGCCGATGA
>CAYYBU010000605.1:0-3014 GCA_964469945.1 uncultured Planctomycetaceae bacterium | reverse complement strand
TGAGTCTGGTCGATCACGACAAGCCACTTGCCGACGACGCCGACCAGCAGACGCCAAACAATGCCACGCAGGCCAGCGCCCAACGGGTGCCCGCTTCGTTCATGGCGGCCGGCGTACAACGGACAGCGGCCACGGAGCCGGCCTCGGATGGGGTCGCACGGCCGATGCCGAAACAGGCTGCGCCGCAGAGCTATGCGGTGGTTCCCTTGCCCACCACGGTCGCCAAGGGCAACCAGCAGCCGATGGCGGTTGCCATGTTGCAACCGGCCCCTGCGCCGGAGCAAGCGGGCGCGACGCCGCCGCCGCCGCCGGCCGGTGTGTCTACCATGCCTGCTGCCTCGGGTGTGGCGGGTGCCCCGTTGCCAATGGTGACCCCGGGCGTGGGCGGCGCTCAGGCCCCAACCCGATATGATGTACCCAACCTGCCCAATTATGCCTGGCCAAGCTACGCAGCTTACCCGAACTATGCTGCGGTAACCTATCCAAGGCAGTATTCCCCGACGGCTTGGCCGTACATTGGTCCCTTCTATCCTTATCCGCAGGTTCCCTTGGGATGGCGGAAAGTGACCCTGCAATGGGACGACGGCTGGTGGATGCTCGACTTCAAGGATGAGCCGGGTTGTTGCTGGTGGAGATAGATCGGATTCTTGGGAAGGGATTCCCGCAGGACCGACCGAGATAAGCCCCTGCCCCGAGCCATCGGAGCGGGGGCTTTTTTTATTTAGGTCCCAAGACCCAAGACCGCTTCCCCCCTTATTTCGCGTCCGGTCGTTACGCAACGCAAAACCCGTACAATCGAAGAAAGCCGCAAGTTCCGCCCACTTTCACACGATATGTAATGGTATCACGGCGCGGGCCGGTATTGTTCCCCTATGGATGCGAGGAACCCCGAATGATTCATAAAGGCTATTCTGCCGCCATCTGTGTGCTGGTGTCGTTGCTGATGGTCGCAGCGAGTGGTTGCACGGCAACGGTGGCTGGGCCGAATCTGGGCCTGTTGTCGTATCCGATTCCTTTGTCGCCTTATTTCCAGAAGCGCGAAGAAGATGCGTTCTACGCCCACTTGAGATACAAGCGATCGCCGATTCTCGGACCGATCACCCCCGGGGCGCCGGAAGTGGCGCTGGATCCGCCCTCGGAAGACGAGGTGATGCGGACGTTGGAGAGTGCTCGTCCGGTGCAAGGCGGCATTCCTTGGCTGCATGAAGTGCAGCGGAACCACGTTCGCATCGTCACGGAGCCCGTCGCCGACTGGATCGATCCGCAGCCCCGCCAGCTTCCCCTGGTTGGCCCGGTGCAACTGCATCACGTCAAGTACAAGTGCATCGTCTACTACTCGGAAACGACCCGGGTCGGCTGGCCGATTCCTTATACGACCACCGATGAAGAGTGCCAAGAGGTCGTCTACATCGACCATAGCCACTTGCACATGGTGGGCAAGGTCGATACCGGACCGGGAAGCAATTACTAAATAGAGTTGCGCGATTCCAGGAGGTTCGCAGGCGAGCCGTGCCGCGATTCCTCCGGGAACCGTACAACACTATTTGGCCGAAGGATCAAAACCAAGCCCCAAAGTCGAAGACCCAAGACCCAAGATCTAAGAACCACGAAAGCCTTTGGGGTTGCGGCCCCAAAGGCTTTCTTTATTGGGCGACCTCCCACATCCGCGATCGATCGCAGTTTGACTCACCGTCACCCCCTTCCCAACACGAAAAGAGATAGATAAGGGGATGTTGGATTCCCGGGAGTGATCGATCATGAACAAAGCCAAACATGTGCCGCGAATAGCCGCCCTCTGCCTGATGATCGCGGCCGGCCTTAGCGCGGCGATGGGCACGTACGCGGCCCCTGCACAGACTCCGCCGGTCGCCCAAAGCGCCAACGATCCGGCCCCGGCGGCCGCCAGTCCGGCGGAAACGGCGGCCACGCCGGAGGCCATCCCCACGCGCGATCTGTGGCGGATCATCCAAGATGCCGGGCCGTTGATGATCCCCATCGTGCTCTGTTCCTTCCTGCTGGTCACCTTCGTCCTGGAGCGGGCGATCAGCCTGCGGCGCGGGCGGGTCATTCCCAAGCCGTTCGTCACCCGTTTCCTGCAACAGTTGCGCGACGGCGAAATCGACCGTCAGCAGGCCCTGGCCCTCTGTGAAGACAGCGGCAGTCCCGTGGCCCAAGTCTTTGCCGGGGCGGTGCGGAAATGGGGACGCCCCTCTGTCGAGGTCGAACAGGCGGTCATCGACAACGGCGAGCGCGTGACCAACAGCCTGCGGCGTTACCTCCGTGTCTTCTACGCCATCACCACGGTTGGGCCGCTGTTGGGGCTCATGGGGACCGTGTTGGGAATGATTCAGACCTTCAACGTGATCGCCGCCGGCGATGCCTTGGGGCGGGCCACCCTGCTGGCCGGCGGCATTGCCAAGGCCTTGCTCAATACGGCCGGCGGCCTCGCGGTGGCCATTCCCGCCTCGATCATCTACGTCTTCTTCGTCAGCCGCGTCGATCGCTTGATCGTGGACATCGACGCCCTGGCGCAGGAAGTGGTCAACACCATCTCCGCCGAGGAGTTGCAAGACAAACAGTCGCGCGCGACGAAACCGCGCCGCGCCGCCTAAAGAACATGCCCCTGAAAACCCACATCGACGAAGCCCCCACGCTGAACTTGACGGCCATGTTGGACGTCATGTTCCTGCTCATCATTTTCTTCATGCTGGGCACGCGCTTCGTCGACGAGGAGCGGCAAATCGGCCTGCGCGTGCCGGAGGTGGTCGATCGCGGCGCCCTCAGCGCGGCGGAGGATCGCAAGACGGTTAGCGTCTTTCGCGACGGCACGATCCTCCTCGATCAGAAACCGGTCGCGCTAGAGGAATTGACCGCGCGGCTGACCGCCCTGCATAGCCGCTCGCGAAACCTGGGCATCCTCGTGCGCGGCGACGCCCAAGGCGAGTTTCAGCAGATCGCCGCCGTCCTGAACGCCTGCAAGCAGGCGGGCATCGGCGAGCTGGGCATCTCCGTGC
>CAYYBU010000604.1:0-3014 GCA_964469945.1 uncultured Planctomycetaceae bacterium | reverse complement strand
TCAACTTGGAGACCTCCCTGAGCCCAAATTCACCCATGAATTCTGCTGAGGAGGCAAAAAGAAGAAAGTTGTACTGGCTGACGACATAGAGACTCGCCAGGATGACGAGGCCAAAGAGGATGCCTGGCCAGGAAAGATCGGCCGGCATGTTGTTGCGGAGGCGACGCCACATGGTTTGCTGCCCTCACACTGCCCGCGATCGGGAACGCTCCCTCGCCAGTCTCCGAAGAAAACGCTGACGAGGACCGTAGTGTTCCCTTGAGCAACTATAGGTCAAAAACGGCGTGGGAAAACCGCAATGAGCTACCCCTGCCTGGATGCACTACATGCAACCACAAAGAGGGCAAAACTCGCGAGAAAAACGAGACGCCGCAGCCCGGGTGTGACGCGACCGCACGGCGTACTACAACTCGCCGCGCGAATCCGCCGCCGCCGCCGCCCCGTCGCGTTCCGCCTCGTTGAGCAGTTGTCGCGCGAGTGAATCCCGTGGCGACTTGGCCACGAGATCCCGCAACAACCGCGCCGCCGCTGGCCGATGTCCCATCATAAGGTAATGATAGGCAAGCACGAACGACGCATCCCCTGCGGAAGGGTTGCTGCGCACCACTTGTTCTAAGGAATGTAACTGCTTGGTGTAAGTCGCCAAGTCGTGGTAGTACCCATACAACGTCCGCCAATCGCTCACCGGGGCCAGCGCCACCGCCGCATGGGCTTCGACCGCCGCCCCGCGATAGTCTTCCAGGGCGAACAACGCCAACGACAATAACTCGTGGGCCTTGGCGTCCTCGGGCAACTCGACGATGGCGTGATTGACCAGTCGGGCGGCCTGCTGATAATCGCCTTGCCGAAAAGCGGCCAACGCCTCGCTGTAAAATTGTTCGCCCGAAGGCATGACCGCCGCGGTCGATTCGGCATCGGACGCCGCCGGCGGAGCTTGCGGAATGTTCTCAGTGGCGTCCTCGGCCGGCTGCGGTGGATACACGGTCGCCGGCGCAGGCGAATTTTCGCCGGAATAATAGGAATCGTAGTTGTTCGTCGTGGACCCGTAGGCATCGGGAGCCACGTAGGCGTAACCGTTGTCCGCGTAGGGATAATAGCCGTAGCTCGGGTAATAGCCATACGCCGTGCCGTAGCCCGGGTAGTAGGAGTTCCAGCCCGAATACCAATAGGGCAGCACGCCGCCGCCGGGATAGTTGCGGTAGCCTCCCCACCAAGCGCGATTGTAATTGTAGTTGCCACCCCAGCGACCATAGCCGTAACCGACACCGGCCAACGCCCGTGTGGAGCCGACGAAAACGTGGGATCCGCCGGCGGTGCGAACGATGGCCGCCGATCGACTGGACAGTCCGGTCCGCGGGGTGAAGGCCATGCCGGCACGTGCGGTGAAATAGTGCGCGGGCGCGCCGTAGTGCGCGTGCGCGTAAGCGTGGCTGCCGCCGCCGTGTGCCGTAAAGTGACTGGCGCCATGAGCACCGCCGCCGCCATGCGACCCGCCGCCGCCATGCGACCCGCCGCCGCCATGCGATCCGCCGCCGCCATGCGATCCATGGGATGCTGCGGCCCAGGCGACGCCGCCCGAAACGATCCCCGTGACGCCGCCGATAAGAAAGATGCCGATCAGTCGAAATGCTTTGGACATGGCCCTCATCCTCCCCAAGGAATTCTACGGAGTGCCGGCCGAGCAAGCAATCGAGCGATTTTCGGCCGTGTGGTTCGCGCGGGGCCGCGGATCGGATACATTGAGATTTTCCCCTCCAACCCGATCGATCTACTGGCGTGAAACAAGTCGTAGCCATCGTCAAGCCGTATTTGGTGGAAAAGGTGCTCAACGCCCTGAAGCATGCGCCCCTGGAGGCCTGCGGGGTGTGCGAAGTGAAGGGCTATGGCCGCCAAAAGAGTTACCTCGACGAGTACCACGGCAGCGAGTATTCGCTGGCCTTTCTGCCCAAGGTGGAAATCAGCCTGTGGGTCGACGACCTGCGGGTCGAGGAGGTGGTCCGTACGATCGTGGAGATCGCGCGGACGGGCCGCATGGGGGACGGCAAGATTTTCGTCTTGCCCGTCCTGCCCGCCGGAGCCTGGGAAACGGACTTTTGAGAGCTCGTGAATTCTTGCCGCGCGAGCCCATAACCGTTCACGGGGCGGGCGGGGACCGGTCGCTTTTTCGGCCACCGAGCATGATGTGCAGGAATGACGTGGTCCGAAAACGTGGCCCTGTCCCCTTGTCCCCAGCCCTTTCCTGAAGAAAACCTCGACTCGTGGGAGGGCAAAACAACAGAAGCCGCGAACGCTCGCGGCCTCCTGCCCTCGGTCCATGAGCGAGCCCAAAGAATTCTACGCAACGGCTACGGCGGAATCAGCCCGCTTTGGGTGGGAAGCTTGGCCGCGAAACGACGGACCTCATCCAACTCCGGAAGGAGCACCGGCACGATTGCCTCGTAGTCATCGCGGACCCTGATTCTAGCCTTTGCGGCGACCATGTCATTCCTTCGTATGAGCGACCAGCGAGATCGTTACCCCGACGGCCTGGGTGAGACGGTCGAGCACGTCGGAGCGAAGCGTCCGCTCCCCCTCCAAAAAATCACAGAGCAGGGTCATTGAAATGCCGGCCTCGCGCCCAATGTCCCGGAGCGGTCGGCGACTGTGATGGATCGCCCGTCGCACGTGTCCACTTAACGTATCTTCGCCCGCCGCTTCGCACATGCGAGCGTCGCGATCGGCCAGTTCAGGCAACCCCTCCTCGACCAACTTCCGTTCCCGCTCCATCTTAGCCAGCAATTCCTCCGAAATGTTTCGTGCGTTCATGGCACTCGCTCCTGCCGTGCGGTCATTTCCCCGGAGGGGAGACTTCGCAGGCGGTAATTGGAATCACCACTAATTATAGCCGTATACTCGGCCGTGTCACGTCCACAATTGCCGGTCCAACATTCGATAGTTGATGGCCTCGTTCAAGTGATTGGGCCGAATGGCGTCGCTGGAGTCGAGATCGGCGATGGTCCGCGCCACGCGCAACA
>CAYYBU010000603.1:0-3030 GCA_964469945.1 uncultured Planctomycetaceae bacterium | reverse complement strand
TTGCGGGTGAAGTCGAAGGCCCAGCGGATGCAGCGCTCGCAGCCCTTGCGGGTGTAGATGGCCGTCTGCGTGGCGACCTCGTCGGCCGAGCCCTTCTTGAGGAACCCGCCCACGCCGCAGTACATGTCTTCGGTGTTTTCGCGGACGACGACGAAGTCGATGTCCTTGGGGCCCTTGCCGGCCAGGGGCGTCTCCACGCCGGGGAAGAGCTTCACCGGGCGCAAATTGATGTACTGGTCGAAGCGGAATCGCAGTTCCAGGAGCAAGCCCTTTTCCATGATTCCCGGCGCCACGTCGGGATGGCCCACCGCGCCCAGCAGGATGGCGGGGAAACTGCGCAGTTCGTCGAGAACGGCTGGCGGCAGGATCTCGCCCGTCTTCAGGTAGCGCTCGCCGCCGAGGTCGAAGTCTTTCAACTCGACCTGAAAGCCTTCCAGCTTGGCTACTGCCTGCAAAACCTTGACGCCTTCGGCCGTCACTTCCGGACCGGTGCCATCGCCGCCGATGACGGCGACCTTGAGAATGTTGTTGTTGCTCACGGTGCGATTCCCGTTTCGTTCAGGAGGAATGCGGGCCGCCCATGGCCCGCAAACCATTCATTTTAGTTGACCGCCAGCCGGTTCACAAGGGAAGGGAGGAAACCGAGCGATCGGCTTTCGGCCGGGGAAGAATTGCCACGGAGACGCGGGGCCTCAGTTCTTGCTGAAGCCCACGGCCTTGGGCGCGGAGAGTTGACGGCCCAACGGATTCTTGAGAAACTTCTTCCGGCACTCCGGACAGAGATCGAAACGCAATTGCTGATAGACGTCGGCGCCGATCTGATCGTCGTCGGCGTCGTCGAGGTTTTCGAGAATGTCCTGGATCTCCTGTAGATGATCGCAGTCGTCATCCTCGTCGTGGACGGCCGCCGGATCGAAGGCGGCATAGATTTCCATCTTGACTACATAGCGGAGGTCGTCCTCCGGATCGAGATCCCGCTTGCACAGATCGCATGAGTACCGAATCATTGGATTCACTCCCGCTGAATAGTGGCCCGCGCCGATCCCCGATAAGTTGGCGTCACGCGTCGACAGACTCATCCTAATGCGACGGGCGCGATCAAGGCAAGACATCCTGGGAAATTTTTTCCATAGGGGGGCATTTTTGTCGCTGCGGCCGCAGAAAAAACGCGACGATCGACGCAACCCTTCACGCCACGTCAACGTAGTGAAAGAACTGGCATTGATTACGCAGATCGGCTAGAATGAACCTTCTAGTAGAAAAGGAGTGGGCAGGTGCGAGGGGTTCCTACGACCAATGAGCGGTTGCCCCGGCCACATCACTTGCGAAAAGCCGCCAGTGATGCCAGCGCTCCCGCTCTAGCCCCCCCCTCCACCGCGCTGTGCGCCAGCGTGCTGGTGCTCAATCGACTTTACATGGCCGTTCACGTCATCGGCGTGCGGCGGGCTTTTGCCCTGTTGTGCCGGGAATTGGCCGAAGTCATTCACCACGAAGAGGGGAGCTTCGCCAACTTCACCTTCGAGAGTTGGCGCGAGATGAGCAGTTTGCGTGCCAGTTCCAAACAACCGCACGAGGACTGGATTCGTGCGGTGAATTTCGAGATTCAGGTCCCCCGCGTCATTCGCCTGTTGGCCTACGACCGGCTCCCCAAGCAGAGCCTGCACCTGAATCGGCGCAATATCATGGCGCGCGACGGACATCTGTGCCAATACTGCGGCCGGCACTTTCTCCTGCATCAGTTGAGTCTCGATCATGTGATTCCGCGCAGTCGCGGGGGAACAACCACGTGGGAGAACATCGTCTGTGCCTGCTTGGCCTGTAACGTGCGGAAAGGCGGGCGCACCCCGCACGAGGCCAAAATGGCCTTGGTGCGCCGCCCCACCAAGCCGAAGCGCAATCCGTTGCTGATGTTGAAGTTGGACAATCCCAAATACGAGAGTTGGCGAACCTGGCTCAACGGTGTGCAGTGGGATATTGGCGCCAGGGATTAGGCCCCGCGTCAGAATAGCTCACACCAGCGGCGTTTTCTTCTGGTTGATCATCGGCAGCGTGGGGGCCATTTTGGCGTTCTCGGCGATGAAACGCTGCCACTGGGGCGGCACGTTTTCGTCGAGGAAGATCGCTTCCACGGGGCAGGCCGGCACACAGGCCTCGCAATCAATGCATACCCCGGGGTCGATGTAGAGCATTTTCTCCGCCTCGCGAAAGGCCTCCACCGGACAGACCGGGGCGCAGTCGGTATATTTGCACCCATAACACGGCTCGCAAACGACATGAGGCATATCACGTCCCTTTCCAATCTAATTGAGCAACCGCGTCAGAACAGTCGGCGGCTTCTGATCTGCCAAAAGCCTTATTCTGACAGCACTTGCGACCATCGGAGGTGGCAAAACGCCGTCGCAATCGTAATCGCGGAGCATCGCAGAGTCAACCCCCACCGCGTCGCGCGGGGAGCCTTTCTGCTTATATCAAGGCTTGTTTCTTTCCCCAATCGAGTTTAGAATCGTTTGCGTAGGGAAGTGTCGGTTCGCGACTTATCATGCTGCCTGGGCCCTTCTCCGCGGCATGGCTCGACTGCTCCGCTGCTGGCCCATCACGAGGGATCAACGACGTGGGACTTTCGGAAATCGATCGCAATCTGCTGGAGCGTTGCCTGCAGAAGAAGTCCAGGGCCTGGGAGGACTTCGTCGATCGTTTCATGGGCCTGGTGGTCCACGTCATCACCCATTCGGCCCAAGCCCGCAGCATCCGGCTGACGTCGCAGGATCGCGACGACCTGTGTGCCGAGGTTTTCCTGGCCGTCATCAAGAGCGATTTCGCCTTGCTGCGCAGCTTTCGCGGTCAGAGCAGCCTGGCGACCTACCTGACCGTGGTGGCGCGGCGGATCGTCGTCCGCGAATTACTCACTCGCAAGGTGGCCTCGCGGCTAGGCGACGGCACAACGGATAGTGCCACCCGCAACATCGCCGATCCGCAACGCAGCGTCGAGCAGCGGCTCAGCGATCAAGAGGAAGTCGAGCGGCTGTTGGG